>JAAZDZ010000399.1 GCA_012512545.1 Alcaligenaceae bacterium
CCGCCATTGCCCGCCGGCTGGGCATTGAGCGTATGGCTGAAAAAGCCATTAAGTCGCGCGGCGTGCTGCTGGATCTTCACTCGCTGTGCGGCAATGAGCGCATATATGTGGGATACGATCTCTTCATGCGAGCGCTGGAGCAGGCAGGCGGCGCTATCGAACCCGGCGACATCCTTTGCCTTTACACCGGGTTTGCAGATCGCGTGCTGGAAATGAACGGCCTGCCGGATGCCGATATTCTGAACAACAGCTGCGCGGTGCTGGATGGCCGGGATGAACGGCTGTGCGAATGGATTGTTGAAAGTGGCATTGCCGCAATCTGCGCCGATAATTACGCAGTGGAAGGTCTGCCGGCAAAAGAGACATCTGCCTCGTGCGCGCGCCTGCCTTTGCACCAGTTGTGCCTTTTCCAGTACGGTATTCCCTTGGGCGAACTCTGGTATTTTCGCGAACTGGCCCAGGCCCTCGCCCGCGATGGCCGCTCCAGGTTTCTGCTTACTGCGCCTCCGTTAAGGCTACCGGGCGCCGTAGGCTCTCCGGTAACGCCAGTGGCGACCATCTGACCACGCGCCAAAGCGCAGCTATTTTTGCGGCGCAGGCCCGCAGGAATCCCGTTCCACCAGCGTGTAGGGGAAGGTCTTCAGCGTACTTTCCCCCGATTGTTTATTTTGAATCCGCCCCAGCAGGACATTGGAAGCGTAGTCCGCAACAGACTCCACGGGGGAACGCAGTGCGGTCAGGGGCGGCGAATAATGTGTGGCGAAATCCGTGTCGCCAAAGCCTATGACGGAAATATCTTCCGGCACGCGCTTGTTGCTTACCGAGATGGCTCGCAAGGTGCTGCCCAGAATTTGCGTGCCCTGTGCAATGATGGCGGTGGGCGCATCCGGGCGGTTCAGCATTTGCGTGACTTCGTTGAGTACCGGGCTGGTGGGGCTGTCAACCTGGATGAGCAGCTCGGGCGCGATCTGCAGGCCCGCTGCCAGCAGCGTAGCGTTATAGCCTTCAATGCGGCGGCGCACTGCGCGGCTTTCCGCTTTCCAGAGCACCAGCGCGATGCGCCGGTGGCCTAACGCCATCAGATATTCCAGAGCAGCACGCATGCCTTCCACATGGTCGTATTGCACCAGGTCGGCGTCGATTTCGATGTCCCGGTCGTAGATGACGATGGGCATGGTCAGCTTGCGGATGGCCTCCAGCACGCCGAGATGCCGCTCATTGCCCGGCGCGATGATGATGCCATCCATATTGCGCAACTGGAACGTATTGAGAATGCTGATTTCCCGCTCCGGGTCGTTCAGGCCATTGGCCAGAAGCAGCATATAGCCCGCCTCGAAGAAACGCTGCTCAAGAGCCCGGAAGGCGCGGCCATACAAGGGGTTGGTCACATCGGAGAACATGCAGCCAATGGTTTTGCTATTGCGTGAACGCAGGGATTGTGCCGCATGGCTGGGGCGATACTGCAAGGCTGCGATGGCCCGTTCCACTTTGGCGCGAATTTCGGGAGTGACGTTGGGCGCGCCGTTGATGACGCGAGAAGCGCTGCCTACGGATGTTCCCGCAAGGGCGGCGACGTCGCGAATACTGATCTGCTTGGGGCGCATAAAACTGCTTCGATAATAATAGGGGTGCGCGGCACGCACGTACACATTCAACTGCCAGACACTTTACATTTTAAGCGTTTAAAAGCAAGGGGCGGAGGCGCTCTGGAACACCGCGCATATCTTGTGCGATGATCAGGCGGGGCCGCTCCCATTCGGGAGCATCCTGCAATCACAACCCTGAAAGGAAGAGACTATTATGAGTACCGGGCTTGAGTCGTCTGAGAACGTCATAAAACAGAAGCATCATGAAGACTGCCTATTCTGCCGCATCGCTGCCGGAGAAATTCCTGCCCATGTGGTGTATGAAGACGATCAGATCAAGGCGTTTCTGGACATCATGCCGATACGGCCCGGCCATGTGCTCATCATTCCCAAAACACACCACGATTATTACGACGACCTGCCTCCCGAACTGGCGGCAGCCATCGTGCATCAGGGGCAGCGCCTGGGTAAAGTGATGAAAACGCTTTACGGCGTGGAGCGGGTGGCTTTCCTGTTCACTGGAACGGACGTCACGCATGTGCACGCCCATGTGGTGCCCATGCACGAAAAGACCGACATCACCTCGCCTGTCTACATTGAGCAGCAGCCGTTGAGCTTCCGCCTGGCGCCTCGCGTTGACGACGATGAACTGCGCCAGACCGTGGCCGCCATCAGCGCTCAGTTGGGTCATGCCGTCACCACAATGTAGCGACCAAAAACGGGCGCGCCGCATCGCCCATCTGGATATGGATGCTTTCTACGCATCGGTGGAACTTCTGCGCTACCCGGAATTACGCGGCCTGCCGGTGGTAATCGGCGGGCGCAGCGCGACACGGCCCGGGGTGGCTCCCGATGGTACGCGCCTGTATTCCAGAGTGGGCGATTACGTAGGCCGGGGGGTGATTACCACCGCCACTTACGAAGCGCGGGCATTGGGCGTGCATTCCGCCATGGGGCTGATGAAGGCGGCCAGGCTGGCCCCCGATGCGATTCTGCTGCCTGCGGATTTCACTGAATATCGCTTGTACTCGCGCCGCTTCAAAGAGGCCGTCGCGCAGATCGCCCCGCGGATGGAAGATCGTGGCATTGATGAAATCTATCTGGATCTGACCGACCTCGAACAGGACAGTCTGTCGCTGGCCCGTGCGCTGAAGGCAGCGGTGCGCGAGGCTACCGGCCTCAGTTGTTCGATCGGGGTTGCACCCAATAAGCTGCTGTCGAAAATCGCGTCTGATCTCGACAAGCCGGATGGCATTACGCTGATTGGCGAGGGCGATCTGCAGGCCCGCATCTGGCCGCTGCCGGTGGGCCGCATCAACGGCATTGGCCCCAAGGCTCAGGCGCGGCTGGGTGAAATGGGTATTCATTCCATTGGCGAACTCGCAGGCACGCCGTTGGGCGTGCTGGCCGCGCAGTTCAGCGAACGTTATGCGCACTGGTTGCTGGAAGTGGCTCATGGCCGGGATGAGCGCCCTGTCGTGGTGGAATCCACCCCCAAATCAGTCAGCCGGGAAACCACGTTTGAGCGCGACCTGCATGTGCGTCGTGACCGGGTGGTGTTGGGGCAGATACTGGATGGCCTGTGCGAGCGTCTCGCAGACGACCTGGGCCGGAAAACGCTGGCTGGGCGCACCATAGGCGTCAAGGTGAGGTTTGACGATTTTCGTACAGTGACACGAGTGCTGACCTTGCCGCAGGCGGTGGCCGATGCACGGGCCATCCGCCAGGCTGCTGGCTTGTGTCTGAAGCGTATTCCCCTGGAGCGCAGGCTGCGTCTGCTGGGTGTCCGGGTTGAGGCTCTGGTGCTGCCCGGCGGCGCGGATGAAGCCCTGGCAACCGATGAGGTGCAGCTGGACCTGTTCTCTTGAGGACGCGGCCGGCTGAGCCTGCCGTTCAAATATCGAGCACGGCTTCCAGGCGGTCGCCCACGCTCATTACGGTGTCGGCCTGCGTCCCAGCCATCACCGCATTGACGCCAAACAGGGTGCCCGTTTCAAAGTTGCGGTAGCTTCGCAAAGTGGCCATGGGTTCGTTGCCGAACAGGCCGGTGGCAGGGTCTACGTCGGGCATGGCGCAGCGCGTGCAGCGCTTTACAAGGGCAAGAGTCAGTGCGCCCAGGCGCAGATGGCTGACGTAATCTTCTTCGTAGGCTGCCAGGCCCTGGATGACGATATTCGGCCGGAAGCGGCTCATGCCCACGGGGGGATGGTCGCGGGCGGCCAGATGACGGTTGAGGTCTTCCAGCGAAGCCTGGTTGGTGATCAACAAGGGGAAGCCATCCACAAAACTGACAAGATGTTCTTCAGGGAAGCCCGCCAGCTCGGGGTTACGCTGTCGCCAGGCCGCGACCCGCTGCGGGTCGGCCAGACGGCGCGCGTTCTGGTGAACCCGATAGAGGCGGCAGTGCAGGCCGAGGTAATCACTGAACCAGCGGCTGGCCATATCGCCTTCGTCGTGGCCCAGCGTGCCGCTGTTCCAGATACGGAGAGGCAGAGGGGGCGTGTCGGATTCAGCGGGTTGCAGGCTGATGCGCAGGGTAGGCATTTCTGGCGCGTTCAGGAACAGGGCCGTCGCATCGAGTGATGGCTGGATCAGCGCCATGCCGGGGTGGGCGCGCTGCGTCAGGAAGCTGCCGCCGTCGTCAACCACGACCCATTGGCGATCATGAGCCAGCCCTGTTGCGGATACGCCGATCTGGGTATGCGTGATACCGCCGCAGGACTTGACAGGATAAGTGTGCAAGGAGAGGATGCTGATGGTCATCGGGGTCTCGTGCTTGGTGGGCCTTATGACTCTATTCCGGCATGATAGCGCGCTCGCGCTAAAATTTTGTCCGGCATCAATCTGATGGCCACTTTCATCATTACAGGAAATTGATATGGAATTTGATCGGGCGGGGATGAATGCGCTGATGGATATCGTCGCGCGTCCGGAACTGGTGTTTGTGCGCGGAGAAGGTTCGTGGATCGAAGATCACCACGGCAAGCGCTATATGGACTTCATCCAGGGCTGGGCGGTCAACAGCCTGGGCCATTGCCCGCCGTCTGTGCGACGAGCACTCGAAGAACAGGCAGCGCAGATCATCAACCCGTCGCCCGCCTATTTCAATGGGCCGTCCATGGCGCTGGCCAGGCGTCTTACTGACGCATCGTGCTTCGACCGGGTGTTCTTTGCCAACAGTGGCGCCGAGGCCAATGAAGGGGCAATCAAACTGGCTCGTAAATGGGGGCAGTTGAACCGCAAGGGCGCGTACAAAATCATCACCATGGAAAACAGCTTCCATGGCCGCACGCTGGCTACTATGTCGGCTTCGGGCAAAGCGGGCTGGGATACGCTTTTCGCTCCCCAGGTGCCGGGTTTTCCCAAGGCCGTGCTGAATGACCTGGACTCCGTGAAGGCGCACATCGACGACGAAACCGTAGCCATCATGCTGGAACCGGTATTGGGCGAAGCAGGCGTGATGCCTGCCACGCGCGAATTCATGCAGGGCCTGCGGGCGCTGGCAGACGAGCACGGCCTGCTGTTGATCGTGGACGAAGTGCAGACCGGCTTCGGGCGCACCGGCACCATGTTCGCCTACGAGCAGTCCGGCATCGAACCCGACATCATGACGCTGGGCAAAGGCATTGGCGGTGGCGTGCCGCTGGCAGCACTGTGTGCCCGTGAATCGGTTTCCTGCTTCGCCTATGGCGATCAGGGCGGCACCTACAACGGCAACCCGCTCATGACTGCCGTGGGCATTGCCGTGTTCGACGAACTCATGGCCGATGGCTTTCTTGAAAGCGTTCGCGCGCGGGGCCAGCAGCTGTCCGAAGGCTTGCTGGCGCTGTCTGAAAAATGGGGCCTGAAGGGCGAACGCGGCGCGGGCCTGCTGCGGGCCCTGATGCTGGATCGCGACGATGCGCCGGCCATTGTTCAGGCCGCCATGGCACGCACGCCGGAGGGCCTGCTCTTGAACGCGCCGCGTCCCAATCTGTTGCGCTTCATGCCTGCACTGAACGTCACCGAAGAAGAAGTCGCCTGGACGCTCGCCCGCCTGGATGAACTCTTCGTTCTGGTACGCAAGTAACCACGGCATTCGCCGTACTGCGAAAAAGCCTCCGCCGCATGCCATAAAGCTGCGACGGAGGCTTTTTTTATTACCGCTGGCGCGAACCATGTTTTATGGCCACCCCGGCGGGGGCGGCACGGTGGTTCAGGCTGTGGCGTTGGCTTTGGCCACCTGACGCCACTTGTGCAAAAGAGGCTCGGTATAGCCGTTGGGCTGTTCCAGGCCCTTGAAGATGAGATCGCAGGCGGCCTTGAAGGCGACGGACGTATCGAAATTGCCCGCCATGTTCTGGTAGAGCGGGTCGCCGGTGTTCTGGCGATCGACCACGGCGGCCATGCGCTGCATGGTTTCCATGACCTGTTCCTGAGTGACAATGCCGTGGCGCAGCCAGTTGGCCATGTGCTGGCTGGAAATGCGCAGGGTGGCGCGGTCTTCCATCAGGCCGATGTCATGGATGTCGGGCACTTTGGAGCAGCCCACGCCTTGGTCTACCCAGCGCACGACATAACCCAGTATGCCCTGGGCGTTGTTGTCGAGTTCCTGCTGGATTTCTTCTGCCGACCAGTTGGTGTCGGTCGCGACCGGCACGGTCAGGATACCGCGCAGCAGAGGCTCGTTCTTGCCTTCCATGGAAAGCTGGATGGCCTGCACATCGGCCTGGTGGTAGTGCAGGGCGTGCAGGGTTGCGGCGGTGGGGGAAGGCACCCAGGCGGTATTGCCGCCCGCCTTCAGGTGGCCGATTTTTTGTTCCAGCATGTCGGCCATGAGGTCGGGCATGGCCCACATGCCCTTGCCGATCTGGGCGTGGCCCCGCAGGCCGCAGGCCAGGCCGGTCTGGACGTTGCTGCGCTCGTAGGCGTCGATCCAGGCGGTGCGCTTCATGTCGCCCTTGCGCACCATGGGGCCGGCTTCCATGGAAGTGTGCATTTCGTCGCCAGTGCGGTCGAGAAAGCCGGTGTTGATGAAGGCGACGCGTTCGCGGGCGGCGGCGATGCAGGCTTTCAGGTTGATGCTGGTGCGGCGCTCTTCGTCCATGATGCCCATTTTGAGCGTGTTGCGTTCCATACCCAGCAGCGCTTCGACGCGGGTGAAGAGCTCGTTGGCGAAGGCGACTTCGTCGGGGGCGTGCATTTTCGGCTTGACGATGTAGACGGAACCAGCGCGCGAATTCTGGCGGCGCTGCAGGTCGTGAATGGCGATCAGCGAGGTGACGACGGCGTCCATGATGCCTTCGGGGATTTCGCTGCCGTCTTCCAGCAGGATGGCGGGGTTGGTCATGAGATGGCCGACGTTGCGCACCAGCATGAGGGAACGGCCAGGCAGGGCGTGTCCGGCGCCATCAAGACCCGTGTAGGTACGATCAGGGTTGAGCGTGCGGGTGAAGGTCTTGCCGCCCTTGCTGACGGGTTCGGACAGGCTGCCGTTCATCAGGCCCAGCCAGTTGCGGTAGGCCAGGGTCTTGTCTTCGGCATCGACCGTGGCGACGGAGTCTTCGCAGTCGATGATGGTGGTGACAGCGGATTCCAGCACGACATCCTTGATTCCCGCGGCATCCTGGCTGCCAATGGGGTGGCTGTGGTCGATCTGCACTTCGAAATGCAGGCCGTGGTGGCGGAAGACGATGGCTTCGGGGTTGTCGGGGGCGCCGCGATACCCCTGCAGCAGGGCGGCATCAGCCAGGGTGGTCGTGGTGCCGTCTTGCAGCGTGACTTGCAGGCGGCCGTCGGCAATGCGGTAGCCGGTGGCCTGGGTATGCGAGCCGTTTTGCAGCGGGATGTTGTCGTCGAGGAACTGGCGGGCGAAAGCAATGACTTTTTCGCCGCGCACCGGGTTGTATCCGCCCGCCCGTCCTGCGCCATCGGTCTCGGGGATGGCGTCGGTGCCGTACAGGGCATCGTACAGGCTGCCCCAGCGCGCGTTGGCGGCATTCAGCGCATAGCGGGCGTTGGTGACGGGCACGACCAGCTGCGGCCCGGCCTGCTGGGAGAATTCAGCGTCGATGTTGCTGGTGGCCAGGGCCACGTTGCCGGGCTCAGGCTGCAGGTAGCCGATTTCGCGCAGGAAGTTTTCGTAAGCGTCGGCATCGGCGATGGGGCCGGGGTGGGCGCGGTGCCATTCATCAATGCGGGCCTGCAGCTGATCGCGCTGCGCCAGCAGTTCGCGGTTGCGCGGCGTGAGTTCATGTACCAGGGCGTCGAAGCCCGACCAGAACGCGGCGGAATCCACCCCTGTTCCGGGCAGGGCTTCGGACTCGATGAAATCATGAAGCTCCTTGGCAACCTGGAGCCGATGGAGGGAGATGCGTTCTGTCATGGTAAGCCCTTCTTAGAGAAATAGTGAAAACGGCGAGGCCATTTGGCATGCTTCTATTATCTATGGGCAGAGGGCAGCTCTCAACGCCTTGCAAGTCACAATACCTTGTACAAAAAGTAAAAGATGAATGGGTTGAGCCTTGTTGATTGGGTATGTATTGGTCATTTTAATGACGTTCAGCTCATCCACCCTACCAGCAGGGAAACCGTCAGCACCGATAGCACGGTGGACAGCAGGGTGGCTTCCGAAGTGACGGCCGGTTCACGGTTGTAAAGCTTGGCAACCATGAAGGGGCCGGTGCCGACCGGAAGGGCGGCCAGCAGAATGGCGGCGCTGGCCCACATGGCAGGCATGTCAAACACCCAGGTGACCAATACAAAGGCCAGCAGGGGGTGAACCAGCAGCTTGAGCGAAACAATGCGCCAGACCGTGTGGCGATGCTGGCTGGTGCTGCCCTGCGACAGAAACAGGCCGATGGTGACCAGGGCACAGGGGCTGGCGGCGGCGCCCAGCAAAGTGGTGAACTGCAGGACGGGCGCAGGCAGCGTCCAGCCCACACCTGAAACCAGCAGCCCGGCAAGGGGCGCGCAGACCAGCGGGTTGCGCAGCACGGCCAGCCCCACTTTGCGCAGGGTGGTGGTCAGCGATGCTGAGCGCTGCAGGTCGGTTTCCACCAGCACGATGCTGAAGGCGAACAGCACGCAGGCCGTCAGCAGCGTCATGATAATGACGGCGGGCAGGCTGGCTTCCCCCAACACCATGATGCACAGGGGGATGCCCATATAGCCCGCGTTGCCGTAGGCGGCGGCCAGGCTGGCAATGCTGGCATCGGCCAGTCGGCGGCCTTCCTTGCGGCCCGCCAGAAAACACATGCCGAAAACCACTGCCATGGCAATGGCCGATGCGGCGATAAAGCCCGGCTGGCGGATTTCGTCCCAGCTTATGAGCGCCATTGCCTGGAACAGCAGGGCGGGCAGCGCCATCCAGACAACAAAGCTGTTCAGGCTGTCAGTGGCGGTCTGCCCCAGCAGCCGCTTCCGGCCAGCAAGCCAGCCGATCAGAATCAGGGCGAAAAGCGGTAAAACGGCTTCCAGGATCAGGGACATGCTCAGACTCGGTTTGGCGCGACGTATTATTAAAGCAATTAAATGTCACGGCAGCCATATTTGTCATACAAGCAGCGCTATGCTTGTTCCAAAGACCAGATAAACGAATTGAGAAGCCGCCAGGCGGCAATGAACAGAATGAAAATGGATGAAGGCATCGGGCTGGTGAGCCAGCCGCCACTGATTCCCTTCACGGGGTATACGGATGCTGAAAAAGCGGTACAGCAACTGGTGGATATCTATGAGCGCAATACGGCGTTCATCCGCGAGAATTTCAAGCGTTATGTGAAGGATGGCCTGCCCGCCAAGCATCGGGTGCGCGCCTGCTATCCTGCGATACGCATACGGGTCGATACTTACCAGGAAGTGGACAGCCGCCTGTCATACGGCCATGTGGTCGAGCCGGGCACCTACATGACCACCATCACTCAGCCAGGCTTGTTCTTTGATTACCTGGTCGAGCAGATTGGCTTGCTGGTGCGCAATCACGGCGTGCCTGTGGAAATCGGCGAATCGGATGTGCCGATCCCCCTGCATTTTTCTTTCATTGGCGGCCAGTATGTGGAAGGTGTGTATGGCAATGACCCGCGCGGCATCGCCCTGCGCGATCATTTCGATGTGCCCGACCTGGCGGTCACCGACGACGCCATTGTGAATGGCACCTGGGAAGGCCGGCGCGGCGAACCGTTGCCGCTGGCGCCTTTCACTGCGCCGCGGGTGGATTATTCCCTGCATCGCCTGCAGCACTATACGGCGACGGCGCCCGAGCATTTCCAGAGCTTTGTGGTCTTCACCAATTATCAGTTCTATGTGGATGAGTTCTGCCAATGGGCGCGCGATATTCTGAAAAGCGGCGACGGCGGCTATACGGCCCTGGTGGAGCCGGGCAACATCGTGACACCTGCTGGTGCAGACGGCGTTGCCAGCGGCCTGCCGCCTGTGCGCATGCCGCAGATGCCGTCCTATCACCTGATGCGCGACCGCCATACGGGCATTACTCTGATCAATATCGGTGTCGGGCCTTCCAACGCCAAGACCATTACCGATCACGTGGCGGTGCTGCGCCCCTCGGCATGGATCATGCTGGGGCACTGCGCGGGCTTGCGCACGACGCAGCGTCTGGGCGATTACGTGCTGGCGCACGGCTATGTGCGGGATGACCACGTGCTGGATGCCGATCTGCCTACCTGGGTTCCAGTGCCGCCGCTGGCGGAAATCCAGGTGGCGCTTGAGCAGGCCGTAACCGATGTTGCCGGACTGGCTGATTGGGAACTGAAACGCATCATGCGTACCGGCACGGTGGCCAGCATTGACAACCGTAACTGGGAATTGCGCGACCATCACGAACCGGTGCAGCGCCTGTCGCAGTCGCGGGCGATTGCTCTGGACATGGAATCGGCCACCATTGCGGCCAACGGCTTCCGTTTCCGCGTGCCTTACGGCACTTTACTGTGCGTGTCCGACAAGCCCCTGCATGGCGAACTGAAGCTGCCGGGCATGGCCAGCGATTTCTACCATACGCAGGTTTCCCGGCATTTGCGCATCGGTATCCGGGCGCTGGAAAAGCTGCGTGACATGCCGCCCGAAAGGCTGCATTCGCGCAAGCTGCGCAGCTTTATAGAAACCGCTTTCAAGTAGGGGGCAGCAGCATGGACAACGCACAACGGGGTCAGACCCAATCTATTTATCTGGCCGGGTTCGATGTCTTCCGGCCCGATGCAGTGGCGCATGGCGAACAGCTCAAGATGCTGTGCAATAAGTATGGCTACGCAGGGCAGTATCCCCTGGATAAACGTGTGCCGCGCAATCTTCCGCCCCAGGAACAGGCCCGCTGGATCTGTCGCAACAACCTGGAAGTGCTGCGCAAATGTGATCTCGTAGTGGCCAACCTGAACCCGTTTCGCGGTTCGGAGCCGGATTCAGGCACGGTATTCGAGGTGGGTTACGC
>JAAZDZ010000400.1 GCA_012512545.1 Alcaligenaceae bacterium
ATGCAGAGTACGTCATCCGACGGCTGGAGGCCGATGTTTTCCCTAGCTTGGGAACTCGTCCAGTGGACGACATACAGGTGGGTATTCCGGTCGATCGTGACCAGTGATTCCGGTATCGTGACCAGGCAGTCCGGCATCGTGACCACCGATTCCGATGATCATGACCACCTGAGCGGTCGCAGGCGGGATCAAGCGCGGATTGGATTGTACGTGAAGGGGTTTCCGACCCCGGGACCGGGATCGGGAAGCAGGCTTAGGACGGCAGCCAATCAGGCGTCTGAGGCGGCTGCGCTGAGCCGCTCAGGCGCGCGCAAGGACTCACCCTTGAGCACGACACGGTGCGCCTGTGGTAGCAGGCGGTCGAGCATGGCATCGGCCATGGCCGCATCGCCGACCCAAGCATGCCAGTGCTCGGCGGGCAACTGGCTGGTGACCAACGTGGCCCGGGCGCCGGCGCGATCATCCAGGATTTCCATCAGCGCCTCCCGCGTCAGAGCGTCCAGGCCGACCAGTCCCCAGTCGTCCAGCACCAGCACCTGGGTCTTGGCCAACTGGGCCAGCCACTTGGAGTACGTTCCGGCGGCCCGCAGCGTGCGTATTTCCTCAGCCAGGCGTGGCACACGCAGGTAGCGGGTGCTGTGGCCTTGACGGCAGGCGTACTGGGCCAAGGCGCAGGCCATCCAGGTCTTGCCGCAGCCGGTGGCGCCGGTCAGGATGACAGTGTGTCCGGCGATGATCCAGTCGCTCAGCGCAAGGCCGGTGAAGCGGCTGCGTTCGATGCCGCGCCCTGGACGGGTATCGAAGTCCTCGATGGCCGCCTGCGGATACTTCAGACGGGCCTGCTGTAAGAGCCGTGCACAGCGGCGCTCGTGACGGTGATCGCACTCCTGTTGCACCAGCAGCGCCAGGCGCTGTTCGAAGGGCAAGTCGTTGACAGCGGGCTGTTCGATCTGACGCTGCAAGGCGGCGGCCATGCCGGCGAGCTTCAGTTCGCGCAGTTGCGCGAGGGTCTGTTGATGAAGCATGTGGATTCTCTCTGGAAGATCAGTGGTATGAACGAGCGCCGCGCAGATGCTCATGCTGGGGGCTGCGCCAGTCGCTCAACGAGGACACTTCAAGGCGATCACGCCCGTTGATAAGGATGTCGCGCACCGTGCGGTAGTAGCAGGAGTGCAGCGACAGGGCGATGGCGCAGGCGGCCTCCAGGCGATCCTTGCCGTAGCGCTTGGCCAGCGACAGCAGCCCCAAGGCTGAGCGATAACCATGCTCGGGATGCTTATGACGCAGCAGCAGTTGCTCGATGAGCGTGCCGGTGGCCACTCCGATTGTCAGGCCCCAGTCGATCAGGCGCTGAGGCGTCCACTGGCGATGCGCCCGGTGGGCAGCGGGCATGTGGGCATTGACCGTGGTGAAGCCGCCGCGCTGAGCACTGCGCGTATGCAGAGCGACCCGGTTGCCCCGGTACAGCAGCTCCACCATATGGGTGGTGATGCGAGCATCCAGAACGTTCCCCACCAGGGCGTGGGGCACGCTGTAGCGATGGCCTTCGACCTCCACGTGGTAATCGACATGCACGCGCACACTCTTGAAGCGGGCGTACTCGTAGCGGCTCGCGGGCAAGGCGCGCAACGCTGGGGCATCGATGCAGGCAAACACACTCGCACGGCTGCCCGGCAGCTTCTGGAAGGAGCGCTCATTGAGCTGGTTCAACAGAGGCTGGATCGCCCGGTTTGCCGCCCCGAGGGTATCCAGGCGTGTATGGCGCAGACGTGCCAGGATCCAGCGCTCGACGATCTGCACGGCGGATTCCACACTAGCCTTGTCCTGCGGAGTGTAGGGGCGCGCCGGCAGGATGGAGCAACCGTAGTGTTGGGCAAAGTCCAGCACCGTATCGTTCACACGCGGCTCGTAGCGATCAGGCTGGGCGATGACCGCGCGCGGGTTATCGGGCACGATCAACTCGGGCACGCCTCCCATGAAGTGTAAGGCGCCAGTCATGCCGGCGATCCAGTCGGCGGTCTTCTGCCCAGGTAACGCTTGAGCATAGGTGTAATGCGAAGCGCCCATGGCCGATACGAACAGGTGAGCCCGCGTGCCGTCGGTCAGCGCCAGCGTCGGTCCGGCGAAGTCCACGAACAGCTTCTCGCCGGCGCGGTGCACCTGGCGCATCGAGCGCTTCAAGGTCTTGGCGTACTGTCGATAGCGCTCGCAGAACTGGCTGTATTGCAAGGTGCGCCGGCCCAGATGATTGGCCTGGTACTCCTGCCACAGCAGCATGAGCGTGACCCCCTTGCGTGAGAGCTCACGATGGATAGCTGCATAGTCCGGGATGACGGTGGCCGCCGCCCCGGTGCGCGCAGGAAACAGGCGCTGCTCCAGTGCGGCCTCGCTTAAGGGTTCAATACTCGCCCAGTCCAGGCCCGCCGCTGCGACGGCGGCCAGGTACTTGGCGACGACGCCCTTGGAAACACCCAGTGCCTGGGCGCAATGCCGCTGGGAATGGCCCAGGCAAAGGGTGTGGTGAAGAATGGATTTGATCATGCGCATACTCAGTAACGGCGGCGACATGCGGGCTCCAAAAAGCCCGACACAGTACCGCAGGGTTAAGGGTTAATGCGCTGGATCGCCGCCGGCCGTCGCGGCGGTGGTCACGATGATCAGAATCAGTGGTCACACCACCGGAACAGGTGGTCACGATGCCGGAATCAGAAAAATCAGATGGAAGGAATGAACTGGTCACGATCACCGGAATCGGTGGTCACGAATATCGGAATACACAATATCGAACAGTCGAATGCTGTAGCCCCCTTGTTCGGCTTTTAGTTCGGATAACAAGGACGCCAGCCTGGGTTGGAGAGCGCCCTCAGAGACTCCGATACGCAGAATCTGGTGGTGGCCGCTGGAGATGGCTTGCACGTTGACGGTGGCATGTTCGAGCATGGTGAATAAATACTTGGCATAAGGCACCAAGGCTTCACCGGCTTGTGTCAGACGGATTTTCCGCCGATCTCGCTCAAATAATTGCGAATCCAGGCGTTCTTCGAGTTCTTTGATATTGCGTGAGAACGGCGATTGTTCGATGAACATGCGTTCGGCGGCGCGGGTGAAATGCTGTTCTTCGACCAGTGCGAGAAAGCAGCGCAGATGGCGTATTTCCATGAGTTCTTCTCTCTGTAAACCAAAATGCAGCTTCGATATCAATCGAAACCTGAATACAGGTTCCGGGGGTATGGGGGCAAACCGTACTGAAATGCGTGGGGCTCATGGCAACCATCCATTTTCTACGACGTAGCACAACGGCGGTGGTATTACC
>JAAZDZ010000401.1 GCA_012512545.1 Alcaligenaceae bacterium
GGCGGTGGACTGGCTGGAGAATGTACCGCCATTGCCATTCACCAGAGCGATTTCTGCGCCCTTGACCTGGCGTTCACCGCATTCGCCGCGCAGCTGGCGCACGGCTTCGATCAGGATGAAAATGCCGTACATGCCGGGGTGCACGCAGGACAGGCCGCCACCGTTGGTGTTGACAGGCAGACGGCCGCCGGGGGCGATGGCGCCGCCCGAAACGAAGTCGCCCGCTTCGCCCTTTTTGCAGAAGCCGAGGTCTTCCAGGAACATCAGCGTATTGATGGTGAAGGCGTCGTAGACTTCAACCACATCGACATCAGCCGGGCCGATTCCGGCCATTTCGTAGGCCAGTTTGCCTGATTGCTGGGCAGCGGTCACGGTGAGGTCGTGCATGGAGGAAATCTGGCGGTTCCACACAGCGGTGGAGTTGCCCAGCACGTATACGGGCTTTTGTTTCAGTGATTTGGCCCGGTCGGCGCGCACCAGAACGAAAGCGCCTGCACCGTCATTCACCAGGCAGCAATCGCGCACGGTCAGCGGATCGGACACCATGCGGGCCGCAAGGACTTCGTCCATGGTGAGCGGATCGCGCATCAGCGCTTCGGGGTTGAGCTGAGCCCACTGACGCGCGGCCACTGCCACTTCGGCCAGATGCTCGCGCCTGGTGCCGTACTGGTGCATGTGGCGGGCGGCCGCCAGCGCATACGAGCTGAGCGGATTAAGCGGGTTGTAGGGCGCTTCGTAGGGCTGGGGGTCGAGCTTGCGGCGGGCATTGCCGATTTCCGCGCGGCTCAGCGTGCTGGTGCGCTGGGTGCTGCCATAGCAGACCAGCACGGCATTGCACTGACCGGATTCCAGCGCATGGATGGCGGGCAGCAAATGAGCCACAAAGCTGGAGCCGCCCAGCATGGTGCTTTCGATGAAGGTGGGTTTGATGCCCAGGTGTTCGATCACCGGCATGGCCCACATCGTGGCCGTCACGCTGGCGGTGGCGATGCCGTCGATGTCCTGCATTGTGAGTCCGGCTTCTTCCACGGCGCGGTGGGCGGCCTGAACCAGGATTTCCATTTCTGTGAAACCGGTCGCGAAACCGATTCCGGCGTGTCCGACACCCGCGATGGCCGCGCTGCCTCTGAGTCGCTTGTCTATCATTGCGCTGTCTCCGGGTTGAATACCACCAGTTTGCCTGCGTCGCCATCGACCACCTTGGCCTGCACCTGCATGCCAATGGTGACGGCGTCGGGAGACACGCCTTCAACGCGGCTCATCATGCGCACGCCCTCGGCCAGATCGACCAGGGCGACGTTGTAATCGCCGCCGTGTTCTGGCTTGCGGCGCACAATGGTAGTTGAGTAGACCGTAGCGCGGCCCGACGGGGTGAACCATTCGAGCTTGTTGGAGCCGCAGTGGGGGCAGATCATGCGCGGGTAGAAAATGGCTTTTTCACAGCTCTGGCAGCGTTGAATCGTAAAGTTGCCTTGATCAAGCTGCGTGCGATAGTGAAGATCGGCGCCCGTGCTTGTGGCGTCGTCTTCCCTGTTATTTGAAGGTATGGATGACATGTCGTTATGCTGGTTGCAGGAAAATTACTTTTTCTTTAGTGTCTCTGCGAATGCGCCTGTTGGCAATTTCATTTGTCTGAAGGCAGGCTTCCGCTATGGTTAATGGCAGTTGTGCAGGGTTACAGGTAAGCTTGGTGCAACAATGTTTATTCAAGACAGTGTGGCGCTACAACACGAAAACAAACGAATGACTCACGTATATCAGCATATCGAATTTTCTTATCGCGACGGCGTCGGGCATATTGTCCTGAATCGCCCCGATACCCTCAACAGCTTCACGCAAATCATGCATGAAGATATCCGGGCAGCGCTGTCCTTTCTCGAATCGCGCGACGATCTGCGGGGGCTCATCATCACTGGAACAGGGCGCGGTTTTTGCGCAGGCCAGGATCTCTCCGAGCGCAAGCCTTTGCCTCCGGGGCAAAAACGTGACCTCGCCGAAGGTCTGGATAAAAACTACCGGCCACTGGTTCTGCGGTTGCGGGCGCTGCCTGCGCCTGTCGTCTGCGTGGTGAACGGTGTGGCGGCAGGCGCCGGGGCCAGTGTAGCCCTGGCTTGCGATATCGTCATTGCCGCCAGGTCGGCGAAGTTCATCCAGGCGTTTGCCAAAATCGGTCTGGTCCCGGATGCGGGGGCAACCTATGTCTGGCCGCGGCTGGTGGGCACCCAGCGCGCCATGGCTGCTGCTTTGCTTGGCGAACCGGTCACTGCTGAGCAGGCAGAACAATGGGGCCTGATCTGGCGCTGTGTGCCAGACGAAGAATTGCAGGCGACCATCCAGGCCATGCACGAAAAACTGGCCAACGGTGCGACACGGGCATTGGCCGCGACCAAGAACGCGATATACGCGGCGGGCGAGAATTCCCTGGTGGAACAATTGGAAGTGGAGCGCGACCTGCAGCGCGCCATGGGCAATACGGAAGACTATCAGGAAGGCATGCGGGCCTTTGCCGAAAAGCGTGTGCCCCGGTTTACCGGCCATTGAAAAAAAATGAAGGGTGGCAGTCGTGCTATTGTCATCAGTTTGTGTGATTACGTCTTTGGAATAGAACAGTGAGTGAACGCAAAGCGCCCCTTGATGGGATAAGAGTTCTGGATTTGTCGCGTGTGCTGGCCGGGCCCTGGTGCGGCCAGAATCTGGCCGACCTCGGCGCCGATGTCATCAAGGTCGAGCGCCCCGGAGCGGGCGACGACACGCGCGGCTGGGGGCCTCCCTACCTGAAAGACGCCGATGGCAACGATACCTCCGAGGCGGCCTACTACCTGAGCACCAACCGCAACAAGCGCTCCATCACGGTTGATATCTCCACTGCTGAAGGTGCCGAACTGGTGCGTCAGATGGCGCTGCATTGCGACATCCTCCTGGAAAACTTCAAGGTGGGCGGCCTCAAGAAATACGGTCTGGATTACGAAAGCATCAAGGCCATCAACCCCAAGCTCATCTATTGTTCCATCACGGGTTTTGGCCAGACCGGCCCCAAGGCACCGCTGCCTGGCTACGACTTCATGATTCAGGGCATGGGTGGCCTGATGAGCATCACCGGCGAACGCGATGATCTCCCCGGCGGCGGCCCGCAAAAGGCGGGCGTGGCCGTTACCGATCTGTTCACCGGCATGTACGCCACGGTCGCCGTGCTGGGTGCTTTGCAGGAACGCAACCGCAGCGGCCTGGGCCAGCATATTGATGTCGCTCTGCTGGACTGCCACGTCGCCATGCTAGCCAACCAGACGCTCAACTACATGACTTCCGGCGAGGCGCCCGGGCGTGCCGGCAATGCTCACCAGAATGTGGTGCCTTACCAGGTATTCGCGGCCAGCGACGGCCACCTGATTGTTGCGGTGGGCAACGACAGCCAGTACCGTGCCTATTGCGAGGTCATGGGCCGCCCCGATCTTGGCTCAAACCCCGATTACGCCACCAATAGCGCGCGTTTGCGTAACCGCAAGGTGCTGATCGCCGAACTTGAAACCATCATGAAAACCCGCACCCGCGACGACTGGATCAACGCCTTGCAAAGCGCAGGCGTGCCCAGCGGGCCGATCAACAACCTCAAGCAGGTCTTTGAAGACCCGCAAGTCAAGGCCCGGGAAATCTGGCGCACCATCCCGCACCCGGTGGCGGGAACAGCGCCCACCACAGCCAGCCCCATCCGCTATTCCGAAACCCCGGTGCAGTACCGCATGGCGCCGCCAATGTTGGGCCAGCACACCGAGGAAATCCTGGCTGAGCTTGGTCTGAAGCAGCCACAGGCAGGCTGACGCCCCGGCATTCTGCAAACAAGAAAAAGCCCGATGCAAGCTTCTGCCTGCATCGGGTTTTTTTGTGAGCGTTGCAGCTCAGCGCTCCCGGGGGAGGCGCTAAGCGTCTGCGCTGCTTATTGGTTTTCGAGAATTTTCGCCTGTGTGATGACTTCATCCCACATGGCGTATTCGCTCTTGGCGCGGTTCTTGAGCTGTTCGCCGTCGCTCAAGGCAACGGTATAGCCGCCTTGATCCATGTGCTGGATGAAGGCTTCATCCTTACTGATTTTGCCCATGGCGTCCTGCAGGCGGGTAATGACGGTTTCGGGCAGCTTGGCCGGGCCGATCAGAGCGTACCAGCCAGTGACTTCGTAGTCGTCCACGCCCGCTTCAATCATGCTGGGTACGTTTGGCAGACCGGAGTTGCGCTCGCGTGAAGTTACGGCCAGAGCGCGCACCTGTTCACTTTCAATGAAAGGAATCGCCGTGCTGGTGATGTCGAACATGAAGGTGATTTTGCCGCCGATCACGTCCATCATGGCAGGCGAGTTGCCGCGATAGGGTACATGCAGCATTTCAGTGCCGGTTTTCTGCTTCAGCAGTTCGGCCGAAAGGTGGTTGGAGGCGCCCACGCCCGCAGAACCGAATGCCACGGAATTGGGGTTTTTCTTGGCGTAATCCACCAGTTCCTGAATATTGTTTACAGGAGTATCCTTGTTGATCACCAGCACATTGGTGTAATTGACAAGGGTGCCGATGTAGCTGAAATCCTTGTCGTAATCAATGGCGTGAGCGCGCTGGATCAGCGGGGTGATGGTCAGTGTGGGGCTGGCCACAAAGTTCAGGGTGTAGCCGTCAGCCGAAGCGCGCGAAGTCGATTCGGCGGCAATCATGCCGCTGGCGCCCGCGCGGTTTTCGACGACGACAGCTTGATTCAGTTCCGCGCTCAGATACTTGGCGAACGCGCGGGCTGTGGTGTCTACGGGGCCGCCGGGCGCGTAGCCGACCACCAGTTTCACAGGCTGTGAAGGCCAGTTTTCTTGTGCGTAAACGGTGCCGGTGGCTAGCATGCAGGCTGTGAACAGGGTGAGTGTTTTAAGTTTCATGGAGAGTCTCCTGTGCGGATTTTCGATTTTGATTGAAAAAGTGGGTGTGCGTTGCCTGATACAAGGGTGCAGCTAGTGTCCTGTTTGGTTAATTCGACTATTTATCTTCGGCGCCTGGACTCGCCATACTGCGTTGCTCATCCTCGCGATAGCTACGGCTATCACTGCGGTTCGCGCCTTGTCTGGCAAGCCCATGCATCCGAATATAAGTGCACGAACTAATCAAACAGGACACTAGAGCCCGAGGGTTTTCAGGGGTTCTTTGCGGATCTTTCCGCTGGTGGTGGTGGGAATGGAATCAATGTGAATAAATCGGGATGGCCGCTTGTAGGGGGCCAGATGCTCGGCCAGGTACTGGCGCAAAGCCTCGATATTGATCTCGTCCGGGCGCTCGGCTTCATAGAAAGCGATGACTTCTTCATTGCCATCGTCTTCTTTCATGCCCACAACGGCGGAAAGCCGGATGCCGGGGAAGGCGTTGATGGCCGCTTCGACTTCCAGCGGATAGACGTTGAACCCTGAACGGATAATCATGTCTTTGGAGCGGCCGGTAAGAAACAGGGCACCGTCGGCGTCGATATGGCCAATGTCGCCGGTATTCAGCCAGCCGCCCGGCAGCAGAGCTTGCGCAGTTTGCCCGGGGTTGCGGTAGTAGCCCAGCATTACGCCGGGGCCGCGAATGAGGATGTCGCCATCTTCGCCCGGTGTGGTCAGGGGCTGGCCGTCTTTGACGATGCGCAGTTCGACGCCATCCACGGCATAGCCCGCCGAAGTATCGTTGCGCGGGGCATCCATGCGGGTGATGAACATGGAACCCGCATATTCGGTGATGCCATAGCCATGGTGCATGGGCTGGCTGAACAGGGTCTCTATTTTTTCCTTCAGGGCCGGGTCCAGCGCGGCGCCTCCGGTATAGACATAGCGCAGGGCGGGGGCATTGATCTGCCGGGCATTGGCAACGACATCAAGCAGGCGCACATACATAGTAGGCACGCCCTGCAGAATGCTGACGCCGGGGCTGGAAAGCGCCGCCAGCAGATCGTCAACGTCAAAGCGGGAACGCAGCACCAGGCCCGCTCCGGCTTCCAGGGTGGCCATTAAGACCGTCGCAATGCCGAAGATATGCGACATAGGCAGCGCGGCATAGGCAATATCGCGGGACGACAACTGCCTTGAAGTCGCTGAAATACGGGCGAAATGCAGCAGGCCCTTGTGAGTCACCATGACGCCTTTGGGTGCGCCCGTGGTTCCCGAGGTGTACACCAGCATGGCAACTTGCCGCGCCAGCTCTGCGCTTTCAGGCTGGGCGTCGGGCCGGTATATGGCGTAGCGGCAGGCATCGCGCAGGCTTTGGTCGTCGCTGGCCTGGGCGGCGTATTCTTCCGCATGGCGGGCGGCGGCGGGCGAGCATTGCGTCGTGAAGATGATCAGGAGGGGTTCGCAGTGTTCGGCAATGCTGCGGATCTCACCGGCGCTCAGGCGGGCGTTCACACTGACAGGCCAGGCGCCCACAACACTGCAGGCAAACATGAGCACGATGTGTTCCGGGCAGTTTTCGCATACCAGCATGACCCGCTGCCCGGTGCTCACACCTTGCGAACGCAGCCAGGCTGCAGCAGCGCCTATTTGCTGCCACAGCTCGCCATAGCTGATGGGAGCGCCGTTTTCAGGATACAGGCAGACGGTCTCTGGGTTTTCTTTGGCCTGCCGTTGCAGGACTTCATGGATGAATTGCATTCTGGCTTTATGGTTTGGGCTGCATGTTCATCGTGGGAAGCGCGGATGGATGGCAACTTCCCCCGGTTACATTTTAGTTTCAAGGTAAACCGGCAATCTGGCAATTCAGATTTCATGAAGTCAGTCTTTTGCTCATGAGTACACTAGAGCGGTTTTAACCGGCTGGCTTCCGTTATGCTTCACAGGTTTTGAACCTTTATTCGGTGTTGATGAAGCAGGGCTTCTGAAAAGCGATATTGATTCTGACAGGGCTAGGTGGTTACAGTGCATCTCAAAGGAGCATAGGACTATGGATTTAACATGGAATGAGCAGGAGCTCGCCTTTCGCCAAGAGGTGAAAGAGTTCGTCGAGGCGGAATTGCCTGCGGATATTCGCGAGAAAGCCTTCAAACATCAGCGTTTGACCAATACGGATTACATCCGCTGGCACCGCATTCTGGCCAAGAAGGGCTGGGGCGCGCCAACGTGGCCGGTGGAATTCGGCGGTACCGGCTGGGGGCCGCTGCAGCGGCTGATTTTCGAAATTGAAAGCTTCAAGGCGGGCGCGCCGCGGCTGTTGCCTTTCGGGCTCAGCATGATCGGGCCTGTGCTCATGAAGTACGGCAGCAAGGAACAGCAGGAGCGCTTCCTGCCACGCATGCTGACGGTTGAAGACTGGTGGTGTCAGGGGTATTCCGAGCCGGGCTCGGGGTCTGATCTTGCATCGCTCAAGAC
>JAAZDZ010000402.1 GCA_012512545.1 Alcaligenaceae bacterium
GGACAGGGGGGCAGGGTACTCATAATGAATTTAAGCCGGGCGCCGGGGCGCCTTCAAAGGGTTGATCACCCGGCCATTGTCTCATTTTCATATGCGTGGGGCGAATCCCTGCCGTTATTTCTGCCGACAGCCATCAGTAAACGGCCGGTACGTACATATCCTCGGGAACAGGGGTGCGCAGGTAATCCGGGTGATATTCGCGCTTGGGCAGCACAATATTGGGCTGTTCCAGATCGCCATAAGGCACCTGGGTGAGCAGGTGGGAAATACAGTTCAGGCGGGCGCGTTTTTTGTCCACCCCTTCCACAATCCACCAGGGCGCTTCCTCAATATGGGTGCGCTCCAGCATGATTTCCTTGGCCAGGGTGTAGCTTTCCCAGCGACGGCGCGATTCAAGATCCATGGGGCTGAGCTTCCATTGCTTGAGCGGGTCGCGGATACGCATCAGGAAGCGCATATGCTGTTCATCGTCGGTGATGGAAAACCAGTACTTCACCAGGATGATGCCGGAGCGCACCAGCATTTTTTCGAATTCGGGTACGGTACGGAAGAATTCTTCATATTCATCATCCGTGCAGAAGCCCATTACGCGCTCGACCCCGGCGCGGTTGTACCAGCTGCGGTCGAACAGCACCATTTCGCCGCCAGCGGGAAGATGGGAGACATAACGCTGGAAATACCACTGCGTGCGTTCGCGTTCGCTGGGCGCGGGCAGAGCCGCAACGCGGCAGATACGGGGGTTGAGCCGCTGGGTAATACGCTTAATGGCGCCTCCCTTGCCGGCGGCGTCGCGGCCTTCGAACAACACCACGACTTTCAGCTTGTGCTCCTGCACCCAGTCCTGCAGTTTGACCAGTTCGCGCTGCAGGCGGAACAGTTCTTTGAAGTAGAAGCGGCGATCCAGGCGACCTTGCCGGGTGGGGCCTTGCGGCGGTACTTCCAGCAGCAGTTCGTCCAGCCGGTCATCGTCCAGTTCCATCTCAAGTTCTTCGTCAAAGCTGTCGAGCAGGTCGGCTTCTGCGCGTTGGGATGGGGTAAGCGGAACGTACGGCTGATCAGAGTCGGTCATGGCTGGTGGTCAATAAGAAGATTCTTGAAGCAGCAAGCATGGTATGCGCCGCACGTTACTTCTTTATGACAGTGTTGTTGCGGTAAGCAACTGATACAGGGCTGCAGGCAGGGGCGCCTGGCCTCGCTCTGCTGTATTGCAGGGTGTCAGAACGGCCAGAATACCGGGATGAAGATGACGCCCAGCGCCCAGAAGATCAGATTCAGCGGCAGGCCGACCTTCACAAAATCGCTGAAACGATAACCGCCTGCGCCATACACCATGGTGTTGGTCTGATACCCCACCGGCGTGGCAAAGCTGGTGGAAGCGGCGAATGTCACGGCAATCAGGAAAGGGGTGGCGTCCACATTCATGAGGTTGGCGGTGGAAACGCCGATGGGAGTCAGCAGCACCGCGGCAGCAGCATTGCTCATGAATTCCGTGAGCAGCAGTGCCATTAAATACAGCACGGCCAGCACCACCAGAGGCCCCAGAGAACTCACCATGCCGAGCGTGTTTTCCACCAGGAATCGCGCGGCGCCCGTTTCGCTCATGGCTACCCCCAGCGGCAACAGCCCCGCCATCAGGATGATGATCCGCCAGTCGATGGCATCGTACACGTCTTCTGCGTCCAGGCAGCCTGCCAGCGTCATTGCGACCGCGCCTGTCAGGGCCGTCACGGCAATGGGCGCCCAGCCTATGGCGGAAACCCCGATGACCAGTGCCATGGTGATGAGGGCAAAGGGCGCCCGCCAGCTACTGGCTCTTGCGGGCTGGCGCTCAGACAGCACAATGACGTTCTTGTCCGAGCGCAGAGCGGGCATTTCGGACTCAGGAATCAGCACCAGCAGAATGTCGCCCACCCTCAGACGCACATGACGCAGTTCGTCGCGCAATATCTGGCCGCGCCGGTGGATGCCGAGTGAAGTGGTGTTGTGATGCCAGCCTGGGTCAAGCATGCCCAGGGTGCTGCCAATCACGCGGGAACGTGGCGCAATCATGACTTCGGCCAGCACCATCTCGACTTCTTCAAAAGCGCGCTGTTTGAGCTTGAACTCGGCGTTGACTTCCAGCCCGGCCCCTTTGCGCAGCTCATCCAGTTGCGACCAGTCGCCGCGCGCCAGCAGAATATCGCCTTCTTCCAGCGTCTGGGATTTCGGCGACCAGACTTTTTCGCTGCCGCGCAGCAGTTCCAGGACATAGACGCCGTATTCCTCGCTGAGTTTGGCCTCGCCCACGGAAGTGCCGATCAGCGAAGATTCCGGCATGACGCGCAGTTCCGTGATGTATTTTCCCAGCTCGTAGTGCTCGACCAGCTCCGGGCCCCGGGTTTCGGGCAACAGCCAGCGGCCCAGCGTCAGCAGATAGAAGCAGCCCGCCGTCATGCAGATCACGCCCAGCGACGTGAACTCGAACATGCTGAAACCAGGGTGGCCGAGATCCCGCGCCATGCCGTTCACCAGCAGGTTGGTGGAGGTGCCTACCAAGGTGCACACGCCGGCCATTTGCGACACATAAGACAAGGGAATCAGCGCCTTGGAGGCCGACATGCCGATGCTGGCGGTGGCGGCGATGACAATGGGCATGAAGACCGCGACAACCGCCGTGTTGTTGACGAACGGCGCAATCAGCGCCAGGACGCCAAACAGAATAAGAAGAAACTGAAAAGGAGACCTGGCCCCGCTCAGCAGATTGCCAATGCCTGAAAGAGCGCCGCTGTTCTGCAGCCCGGCCGCCAGAACAAACATGGAAGCCACCGTGATGGTGGCGGGGTTGCTGAAGCCGCTGAGTGCCTGGCTGGTATCGACCAGGCCGGTGATTGCCAAAGCGGCCAGCACCAGCAGCGCCACGGTGTCCATCGGCAGCTTTTCGGTGGCAAACAGCGCGACGGCCACCAGCGCGATGGAAAGAACCAGGGCGATTTCTAGAGTCATACTTGGGTGATTCCCGTTTCTTGGCTTTTGTACTTTTCTTCCCGGACAACCCCATCATCTTAAGCCGGCAGAGAAGAGCAGAACAATTCCAGTCGTAAACGGAAACAGCTCTGGCCCCTGGACGAGAAGCCAGAATCACGCCACCACCCTGCGGTGCACCGCTGATCTATCAGTTCACCCGGTCGCGCAGTTGGGTGACATTCTGCTTTCCAGCGCAATGCGCGCAACAGAACATGCGCCCGCTTTGCTCCAGACCGTGCCCGATGATGGGCACCTGGCAATGCTCACAGCGTGGAGCCACCTTGTGGATGGCGCATTCAAAACTGTCGAACGTGTAAGTCTGGCCTGAAAGGGTGATCTGGAAGGATTTGTCGTAATCGTTCCCGCAAGAGTCGCATATCGCCATGGAAGCCTCCGTGTTGTCGGGGCAGTGTGCCGCTGCCCACGCCGCGCAAGCCAGCAAACCGTGTTCCTTCCCGACAGCTGGCGCCGCTTCAAGGCATTGACGGCGTGTCGCGCGTGCGTCACAGTAGACGTTTCAGTTTTCCCTTGAATTTGCTCATGTCTTCACC
>JAAZDZ010000403.1 GCA_012512545.1 Alcaligenaceae bacterium
AAGGCCCGGGGCTGGTCACCAGCGACGCCAACGGCGGCCAGCTGAGCTACGACTACGTCGCTCCCCTGGCCGATCCGGGCGTCTTTCAGGATCTTCCGAAATGGTTGCTGAATCCGGGTTCGCCGCTGCGCTTCCGCCCGCAACTCGACCCACGCCAGTGGTGCTGGCTGATGGCTTTTCTCAAGGCCAGCAACACCCGCACAGCGCAGGCATCCACCACGGCATTGCTGCAGCTGGCATCGCTGAGCCGCGACACCCTGCATGCCTGGATGGCGCAAGCCCCCATCGACTTCCACTACAAGGCCAACGGCAAGCTCATTGCCTACCGCAGCCCTGATCTGCTGGAAAAAGCGCGCCGCCAAGTGGAATATCAGGCCAGCCAGGGCTCGAAGCAGCGCATTCTGAGCCGGGAAGAAGCCATTGAGCTGGAACCCGCCCTGGCCAATATGGGGCAGGCGCTGGCCGGTTGCGTACACACGCCGACTGAGGAAGTCGGCGACTGCTATCTGTTTACCCGCGCCCTGTTCGAACGCGTGCAGGCCCACCCTGCAGCCGCCACCCGCTGCAACGCCCGGGTAACACGCCTGAACATCCGCCAGGGGAAGGTTGTCAGCGCGCAATTAAGCAATGGCGAACAGATCGAAGCCGATCAATTCGTGCTGGCCAATGGCCTGCAAGGGTATGACCTGCTCAGGCAGCATGGCGAAACCATTCAGCTTTATGGCTTGAAAGGCTACAGCCTGAGCATCCCCCTGCCCGCTGCCGATGCCGCAACAGCCCCCCCCGCGGCCCCGTCCATCAGCGTGACCGACTACGAACGCCGCATTGTGTACGCCCGCCTGGGCGAGCTGGTGCGCATTGCCGCCATGGTGGATATCGGCGATGGCTCCGCCGCCATTCGCCCCGATCGCATTCACCACCTGAAAGAAGAAGTCAGGCGGAGTTTTCCCCGCCTGGACGTAGAACGCGCCGAAGCCTGGGCGGGTGAGCGCCCCGCCACCCCGGAAGGCCGCCCCATTATCAGCCGCAGCCGCAAGCTCGATAACCTGTGGCTGAACCTGGGGCATGGCGCCCTGGGTTTCACCCTGGCCTGCGGCAGCGCTGTATTGCTGAATGCGCTCATGAGCCAGGGTTCCGTTCCCATCAACGCCCTGCCGTTCCGGGCACGCTGAAGCCTGGCATCAACACGCCCCAAAGCGGAAAGGCGCCCAGGCTTTGAAGTGCAGTTCAGGGCCGACGCGCGGCGCGCCAGACTGCCTGTTTACAGCAAGTCGCGGCGCAGATCAGCGGCCGAACGCGGCGACAGCAGGCCCGGAGCGATATCAAACACCGTGCGGGCGCCGGATTCGCCTGCCTGCCTCAGCCGGTACGCCGCGCGGGCGTAGGCCACAAGCACTGCGGAGGTAAAGCCGGGGTTGCTTTCCAGCGCCAGCGAATACTCCACGACCTGCTTTTCGCCGGTGCCGCTTTCCCCGCTGCGGATCACAAAACCGCCATGCGGCATGGCCGAATGCTCGCTGCGCAGCGTTTCTTCTGAAATAAACGTGACCGTGGTGTCGTAATCGGCGAAGTAATCCGGCATGGTGACAATCGCCTGGCGCACCTGTTCAGCATCAGCACCATCCTGCAGCACCACAAAGCAATCGCGCATGTGCTTCTGGCGCGTGCTCAGCGTGGGGCGGGCGCCGCTGCGCACCTGTTCAATGGCTTCCGGGGAAGGCACGGTATATTGCACCGCAGCACGCACACCCGGCACCCGGCGCACGGCATCGGAATGGCCCTGGCTCAAGCCCTTGCCCCAGAAGGTATAGGTATCGCCTTGCGGCAGAATGGCTTCACCCAACATGCGGTTCAGCGAAAACAGACCAGGGTCCCAGCCAATGGAAATCAGCGCCACATTACCGCCGGAACGCGCCGCCGCATCCACGGATTCAAAATATTCAGGAATGCGCGCATGGGTGTCAAAGCTATCGACCGTGCTGAACTGGGCGGCCAGCGCCGGGCCCTGCTGTGGCAGATCGTTCTTCGAGCCCCCGCACAAAATCAGGACGTCGATTTCCTGCTTGTAGTTGGCGATGTCATCCAGGCTGCGCACCGGTATGGCGGAATCCAGCGGCTGCACATCCTTGGGATCGCGGCGCGAGTAAATGCCGGTCAGCTGCATGTCGGAAGTCTGGGCAATGGCCGCTTCTGTGCCACGGCCCAGATTGCCGTATCCAGCGATGGCGATGCGAATTTTTTCTGTCATAAGAGAGGAATATCGGAATGGGTTGATGACCGGGGAAGTTTAATAGATTCCGATTTCGGCCACGGCGTTCATTTTTTACTGTACGCCCCGGAGGCGTAACAAGTCTATATAATGCGACTGATTCTTATTAGTCTTAGCGACCCCACCCACTTTGATACGTGATATGAAACTCAACACTTCTCTTGTTTTTCTGAGCGCCGCACTCTTTGCCTGCGCCCCTGCTTCAGCTTTTGAACTGAAACACAGCGAAGGCACGCTGTCGCTGGATTCCGCCCCAAAAAAAGTGGTGAGTTTCGATGTTGGCGTATTGGATTCCCTGGCCGCGCTCGATGTTCCGGTCGCCGGCGTGGCGCGTTCGATGTATGAAGGCGATCTGGCCCGCTACCAGAACACCAGGGAAGCAG
>JAAZDZ010000404.1 GCA_012512545.1 Alcaligenaceae bacterium
GCGCAGGTGCTGCTTCTGGCGCAGCCGCTACGGGCGCAGCGGCAGCCGGTGCAGCTTCAGGCGCGGCAGCTACGGGTGCGGCGGGGGCCGGAGCGGTTTCAGCTGCGGCAGCTACGGGGGCAGGGGCAGCTTCAGCTGCGGCCTCCGCCACCACGGCGGCGTTATCTGGCACGATGGCCCACAGCCCGGCCTTGGAAGCCGTGCCGCCGGCGTGCAGCGCCCCCTGGGCGGTTTCACTCTTCCAGGTGATGTCGGTGGCCTGGGGGCATTGCTGTGTCAGCAGGCCGCCCAGCTTGGGCATGAGGGTGGCAAGGCCACTGGGGTTGGGTTCGCCCTTGTAGATGACACGCATATTCAGATGCGGGGCGCACCACGCAGTGCCCGCTGCGTGTTCTACAAAGATTTCTATCTGCTCTGCGTTGGAGTAGGCCAGGCGGTAGCTTTCGGCATGAGCGGGGCCTGCAAACGCCGCAGTGATTGCAAGGGTGATCACAGGTGTTTTCATGTCTGTTTACCCGATCTGCCACGCACCGTCAGCGCCTTGGCAGGCATCCACGGTCTTGGAATCAGAACCTTTGGTGGTCTTGATGTCGTATTGCACTGTGCGGCAAGTGGTCTGCACGGCTACGTTTTCCACCACGGGGGCGGCGGGCTGTATGGCGTCAAGGTCGAAGCCTTGAGTCTGTGCATCGGCCACAGTCAGGGTGTCCAGGTCGGTGGCGTGGTCTTCCTTGTGCTTCTTGACGGGTGCGACCAGGGGGGCGTGAACATACCCAATGGTGACGCCTTGGCGGCCCACGGCGATCCAGTTGTTGTCGGTACGACCCAGGGCAGAGAAGGACTGACCGACGGCAAAGCCGCCTACTTTTTCAGCCGAAGTATTGGGCGCGGCGCGCAGGTTGGCGGAGCGCAGGGCTTCGTAGGGCTGGTTGATGACGCTGAGGTTGTCCACGCGGGCGATGCGGGCAGAGCGTTTGACGGTTGCTGTCTGGGAAACCTGCTTGGACGAAACGGGAGTGATGGTGGCGGTAGCGCCGCTGTGGTCTGATGCCCATGCTACGGTGCGACCGCTTTCCAGAGCCTGCTGCGTGCTGAGTGCCAGGGCTTCCTGATCTTTTTTGTCGAGATTGGAGCCTATCCAGTTACCCAATGCACCGCCGGCGAGTGCGCCGGCAATAATGGCCACGGTACGGCCCGAACCGCCGCCGATCTGGCCGCCTATCAGGGCGCCGCCTATGGTGCCGAGCAAGGTGCCCGCCGTTTGTTTGGAACCCCAGTCCCCTGTAGTGGCACATCCGGTCATTCCTACAGATGCGATTATCAGTGTTGCAACGACCTTTTTGCTCTTCAACATGCAGCTACGCCTTCCTATTGTTGTGGGGCCGGCGATGGGGCCCGCCCCGCGGAAATGTTTAGGGCCGCAAATACGCGGCCCCGGAATGTTAGCTTACTATTATTAACATTTCCAATCGTTAGTCGAATACCACTGTGCGTTGGCCGTTAAGCAATATGCGGTGTTCCACGTGCCAGCGTACGGCGCGGGACAGCACCAGCGATTCCACATCGCTGCCCACCCGGGTCAGTTCATCGGCGCTCATGCCGTGGTGTACGCGTTCTATATCCTGCTCGATGATGGGGCCTTCGTCCAGGTCGGCCGTAACGTAATGGGCGGTGGCGCCTATGATCTTCACGCCACGCGCATGAGCCTGGTGATACGGCCTAGCCCCCTTGAAGCTGGGCAGGAAGCTGTGGTGGATATTGATGGCGCGACCTTCAAGCTCGCGGCACAGGCCGTCAGACAATATCTGCATGTAGCGGGCCAGCACGACCAGGTCGACCTTTTCCTTTTCCACCAGGGCCAGTATCTGGGCTTCCTGTTCAGCACGGGTATCGGGGGTCACGGGCAGGTGATGGAAAGGCAGGCCGTAGGAACGAGCCATTGCTTCGAAATCGCGATGGTTGGAAACCACACCCACGATATCCATGGGCAGCTGGCCGGTATGGGTACGGAACAGCAGGTCGTTCAGACAGTGCCCCTGCCGGCTGACCAGCAGCAGCACGCGCGAACGGCGTGTGTTGTCGTGTATGGCGGCATCCATGCCGAAACGCTGCTGCACATCGGCAAACGACGCTTGCAGGGTGTGCAGATCCTGAATCGCAGGCAAGCTGAAATGCACGCGCATGAAGAAACGCCGGGTTTCTTCGTCGCCGAATTGCTGGGAATCGATGATGTTGCCCTAGTGGCTAAGCAGCCAGCCGGACACGGCGTGAACGATGCCGGTCTGATCAGGGCAGGAGAGAGTGAGTATGTATTCCTTCATTGCTTCAACTTCTTGAGTTCGCTGCGGTTCAAACAGAGCGGGTGGTCTGTTCCAGAGTGTCCAGGGCATAGCGCCCCAAGGCCAGGCAGGAAGTCAGGCCGGGGGATTCTATGCCGAAGAGATTGACCAGGCCGGGCACACCGTGGGTGGCCGGCCCGGCTATGAGGAAATCGGCGGCCGCGGCATCGGGGCCGACGATCTTGGGGCGTATGCCGGTATAACCCGGCTGCAGGGCGCCATCGGGCAACGCGGGCCAATATTGGCGTACGGCGGCGTAGAAGTCCGCGGCTCTGCCAGGGTCGATATCGTAGTTCTCACCATCCACCCATTCGGTATCCGGGCCGAATTTGGCCTGGCCGCCGAGGTCCACCGTGAGGTGTACGCCCAGCCCGGCGTGATCGGGCATGGGGTAGATCAACCTGCTGAAAGGCGAGCGGCCCGACAGGGTGAAATAACTGCCTTTGCAGTAGTAAGCGGGGGGAATCAAAGCCCCAGGCTGCCCCGCCAGCTGCCGGGCCACGGCGGGCGCTGACAGCCCGGCAGCATTGATGACGCAGCGTGCAGTCAGCTCCATGGCTTCAGCGCCGTCGAAAGACAGCAGGAATTCGCCATTTTCCAGCACCTGGCCCTGTTGGAAAGGCGTCATGAATACACATTGGGCGCCCGCGTTTTCAGCATCGCCCTGCAAGGCAAGCATCAGGCCGTGGCTATCGACAATGCCGGTGGAGGGCGACACCAGGGCCGCGTCGCACACCAGAGCGGGTTCGAGTTCCTGCGCCTGCGCACCGGTGATTTGATAGAGATCGTCCACGCCATTGTGCCGCGCCTGCGCGGCGATGCCGGCCAGCTTCAGGGTCTGTTCCGGGCTGGCCGAAACAATCAGTTTGCCCAGGCGCTGGTGGGGGACGCCCCTTGCAGCGCAGTATTCGTAGAGCAGCTGCTTGCCTTCCACGCATAGGCGCGCCTTGAGGCTGCCCGGCGGGTAATAGATGCCGGCATGGATGACTTCGGAATTGCGGGCGCTGGTGCCTGTGCCAATGCCTTCAGCGGCTTCTACTACCAGGGTTTCGCGGCCGGCCAGGGCGAGTTCGCGCGCAACTGCCAGGCCGACGACGCCAGCGCCGATAACGATACAGTCTATGTCTGCCATATAGGTACTTTATGTATGCATGGCGGCAAGGCCGTGCAGCTTGCCCGGCCGTGCTTGCCTAATGACCGGAAATTGGCTCAATGGAGGGGGTGAGATCGAAATCCCCTGCGTGATACACCAGCGGCTGGCTGTAGCGCCGTTCGCAATGTTCTACCTGGCCAACGAAAATGGTGTGGTCGCCTGCCGGGTGGCGCGCATGGTTGAAACATTCGAACCAGGCAGCGGTATCCGGGTCGGCCAGCATGGGTGCGCCATTCGGGCTGCGCTTGAGCTTCACGCCATCAAAGCGCTCTTCCTGCGTACCCATGGAAAAACGCTTGGCCAGATGCAGCTGGCTGGCGGACAGCACGTGAATCACATAGCGCGGCGCAGCCAGGAAATGCGGCAGTGCCGAGGCTTCGCGCGACAGCGACCACAACACCATGGGCGGTGTGAGCGAGACGGCATTGAAGGAGCTGACTGTCAGCCCCCACGGGCGGCCATCGGCCGTTTCCGTTGTGACGATGGTGACGCCAGTAGCAAAGCGCCCAAGGGCAGAACGGAAATAGCGCTGGTCGAAGTCCGGGGGGGTAGGTGTCATGAGCGATTCAGAAGTGGTGCGCGGCGTGCGCGGGACGCGGCCTGGCATCAAGGCGCCAGCCGCTCTATGGCCCAGTTGGAATTATCCTGCAAACGGTAGGCCAGACGATCATGCAGACGCGAAGGGCGGCCCTGCCAGAATTCCACATAATGCGGAACCACGCGATACCCGCCCCAATGAGGCGGGCGGGCCGGATCGTCGCCCAGCGAGCCGGTGAGTTCCGTATTGCGGGCTTCCAGGGCGTCGCGGCTGATGGGCTGGCTCTGGGGCGATACCCAGGCGCCGATGCGCGAGCCCAGGGGGCGACTGCGGAAGTATTCGTCCGATTCTTCCACCGAGGTTTTTTCGATGCGGCCTTCTATGCGCACCTGGCGCTCCAGCGGCTGCCAGAAGAACAACAGGCTGGCGTGCGGGTGGGCGGCCAGATCATGGCCTTTGCGCGATTCGTAGTTGGTGTAGAAGACAAAGCCGTGTTCGTCGAAGCCTTTGAGCAGCACAATGCGGGCCGCCGGGTGTTGATCGGGGCCGACAGTAGCCAGCGTCATGGCATTGGGCTCGGGCACGTTGGTTTCCAGCGCTTCGGAGAACCAGCGGGTGAACTGTTCGGTTGGCGTGGCGGCCATGCCGGATTCCAGGAGTTCGAATTTGCCGTATTTCTGGCGGATATCAGCGACGGACATGGACGGTTTCTCGGTAGCGGTGTTCGATGAAAAGAAAGAGCAGGTAATTTCAGGCTTGCCGCAGCCGCCGGGCGATAGCGGAAAGGCGTTTATCGACAATATTATGGTTCATGAGCGCATCGGCTGTCTCAAGAACGTAATCGATACAGGGCCCGTAACTGCCATGCGCGTCGCGCACGATCTGCAGCAGGTGATCTTGCGGCAGATCGCGCACATAGGCATCGTTGTTGCGGTTCATGGTGAAGGTCAGCGCGCTGATGTTGCCGTTGTCGGTGCGGCAGTTCAGCCAGCGGGGGATGTAGGCGCCGCTTGGCATTTCGCGGCGCCACAGCGCATCCATGATTTCGGGCGCTTCGCTGGGGGCGATGCGAAAGACCACGCCGCGGCATGAGCCGCCGGCATCCAGGCCAAAGACCAGGCCGGGTTTTTCCGGCGTGCCGCGATTGACGCGTGACCACAGGCACAGGGCGCGGTGGTAGCCGTACAGCAGTGCATGGCGCCGTTCTATATAGCTGAACTCAGGCCGCCAGATGAGTGAGCCGTATCCGTAGATCCAGATGTCCTGCCCGGGAGGCAGCGCAGCCATGGTGGCTTGCAGCGAGGCCAGCCTTTCGGCTTCGGTGAGCAGCCTGAAGCTGGAGGCTGCGGGAGCGTTGATAAGAGGCGACTGTGTGTCCACTTTCCGTAGGAATGCGAATAGCAGCAAAAGTTCGTAGTCCCTCATTGTAGAGCAGCTAAAATCCAGGCTCTATGGATAACAACAGTTTTGTCGATGCCGAACGTCGTTTCGGCGGGCTCGACCGCCTTTATGGCGCGGGCGGCTTCGCGCGCTTGCGCGACGGCCATGTGGTGGTGGCCGGTATAGGCGGCGTGGGCTCCTGGTGCGCCGAAGCGCTGGCGCGCTGCGGCGTGGGCAGGTTGACTCTGATCGACCTCGATCATGTGGCCGAATCCAATGTCAACCGTCAGATTCATGCCTTGGGCAGCACGGTGGGGCAGTCCAAGGTTGTCGCCATGGCGCAACGCATTGCGGATATTAACCCTCATTGCCTGGTGGAATGCGTTGACGATTTCGTCACGCCTGAAAACGTGCGGGAAGTCGTGCCTGCTGGCGCCGGCATGGTGGTGGACTGCACCGACCAGGCTGCTGCCAAGGTCGCGCTCATTCTTGAGACCCGGCGCCGCAGGCAGGCCCTGGTGGTGTGTGGCGGGGCGGGTGGCAAAAGCAGCCCTTTGGCCTTGCGCAGCGGCGATCTTTCCCAGGCTGTGAACGATGCCCTGCTTGCCAGGCTGCGCAATACCCTGCGACGCCAGCATGGTTTTCCCCGGGCGGCAGATGGGGCAGGCAAGGTGCGTAAGCGCGTGCCGCGCATGGCGGTGCGGGCGCTCTGGTTCGACCAGCCCGCCATTCTGCCCGAAGCCTGGTCGTCATCTGCGGCAAGCGGGCAGGCAGAAGCGCTCCAGGGGCTGTCCTGCGCGGGTTATGGCTCGGTGGTGATGGTGACGGCCACCATGGGGCTGGCGGCGGCGGATGAAGCGGCGCACTGGCTGCTGCATGGTCAATACACACC
>JAAZDZ010000405.1 GCA_012512545.1 Alcaligenaceae bacterium
CTGTATCTGGCGCAGCGCGGTTTCACCGTGACGGCAGTGGATGTCAATGCCGGCGCACTGGGGCAATTGCAATCCATTATTGAACAGGAAGGCATTGAAACCATCATGCCGCGGGTCTATGACATCAGCGATGCCAACCTCGATGCGGATTACGATTTCATCGCCTGCACGGTTACGCTGATGTTTATCCACCCTGCCAGGGTGGATGCCGTGCTGGCCGACATGCAGCGGCGTACCAGGGCAGGCGGCTGGAACCTGATCGTGTGCGCCATGGACAGCCCCGACTATCCCTGTCCCATGAATTTCCCCTTCACTTTTGAGCCCGGTCAGTTGAGCGCGGCCTACGAGGGGTGGGAACTGGCCAAATACAACGAAGAACTGGGCACCATGCATAATGGCGCCCAACTGCAATTTGCCACCATGCTGGCGCGCAAGCCTGCTTGATCAGCGCAGAACCAATACCGGAACCTGGCTCTCGCGCAAAATGGTTGTGGTGGTGCTGCCGACAATCAGGTGCCGGATGCGCGAATGGCCGTAGGCGCCCATGATGATGAGCTCGATGCCGTTCTGCCGTGCATGGTTCCTCATGGCGGCGGCCGGTTCGCCATCCAGCGGGTGCGTGGTGACCTGAAGGCCGGCGGCAGTCAGTTTTTCTGAAGCCCATTGCAGGGCTTCCTGCGCCGCATTGCCCACCGTCACGATCTGGCATTCCGTACCCCGAAGCAGCGGGCTGTCAGCCACCATTTCTATCATTTTCCGGCCCGTCGCGCTGGCGTCGAAAGCAATCATGCAACGGCTGGGTTCGGTGAAGGTGGAATTCGCCACCAGGATGGGGCGGTGCAGGGTTCGCACGGCGCTTTCCAGGTTGTGGTCCAGCAGAAAGCGTTTCGGCTTGGCGTCTTGGTCGTGCTGTCCAAGCACATACAGGCGTGTGTCCGGTTCCAGCGCCACCAGGGTGTCCGTCAGTTCGCCATGGCGCTGCCGCGTACTGACCTGAGAGATCCCGGCCTGCAAGGCGAACTGTCTGGCGCCATCCAGCAACTGGCTGCCGTGTTCGCGGGCAATGATGCTGCGGCGTTCATCCAGGTCGGCCAATTCCTGCAGAAGCGACTCTTGCGCGCCCAACCCTATGCTGCCGCTGGCGTCGGTTTTCACATCGCTCTGGCGGGTCAGCACATGAAGAAACTCCAGCGGTGCATTCAAGCGTCTGGCGGCCCAGATCGCATAATCGCATACGCTTTTGGTGTAGCTGGCGCCATCAAGGCAGGCAGTCACGTTGTTCATGCTGTCTCTCCTCAGTGTGTGGTCAGGTCGGGGTTGACGGTCGGTTTGTCGTGAACGGCATACCGGTCAATCAAGGTTGCGCTGGCTTCGTTCAGCCCGATAATCTCAACAGGGGTGGCATCCCGCCTGAATTTCAGCACAATCTTGTCAAGCGCTTCGATGGCGGTGATATCCCAGAAATGGGCGCGGCTCACGTCAAGCGTAATGCGTTCGACGGCTTCATTGAAGTCGAAGGCTGCGACAAACCTTTCCGCAGAAGCGAAAAACACCTGCCCGGAGACAATATAGTGGCGGTGCTTTCCTTCATCCAGAAGCTCGGACTTCACCTGGAACAGGCGGCTGACCTTGGCGGCGAAGAACACGGCGCTGAGCAGCACGCCCACGAAGACGCCCTTGGCCAGATCATGGGTGATCACCACCACGATCACCGTGGAAACCATGACGATACTTGAGCTTTTCGGGTAACTACGCAGATTGCGCACGGATTCCCAGCTGAAGGTGCCGATGGACACCATAATCATCACGGCGACCAGGGCAGCCATGGGAATCTGTTTCACCCAGGGGCCGAGGAAGACCACCAGAATCAGCAGAACAAGGCCGGCCGTCAAGGTGGACAGCCTGCCGCGCCCCCCTGATTTCACGTTGATCACGGATTGGCCGATCATGGCGCAGCCCGCCATGC
>JAAZDZ010000406.1 GCA_012512545.1 Alcaligenaceae bacterium
GTTTGTCGAGCATATTTCCGGCAGCTATTCGGGCGTAATGGGCCTGCCGGTCTATGAAACCGGCAGGCTGCTGCGCGAATTCATGCTGCGCTCATAGGCTCAGACAGAACCAACGGGACACTACCCAACGCTTTCAGGGGTCTCAAAGCGTTCCAGGTGACCGCCCTGGGCGTCAAGCTCCGCCCAGGAGCTGACAGTGAAATCAATCACCGCCAGGCCACCCACGGCAAATTCCCGTTGCAGCCGCGCCGCCGCCGCGGCATCTGCGCTGCCAGCCAGCCACGCAGCCAGCCTTTCCAGGCCGGGGTTGTGCCCGACCAGCATAACGCTGGCATGGCTGGCGTCCTGTTCGCGCACCACTTCAAGAAGAGAGCCCGCACTGGATTCGTAGATGCGCGGCTCATTCACCTTGGCGGCGGAAAGCTCACCGCTTGCGCAAGCCTGCGCCCAGGTCTCCTGCGTGCGCTTCGCTGTAGATACAACAAAGATACTTGGCTCAAGGTTATGCGCGCGGATATAGCGCCCCATGAGCCGCGCCTGTTCATGACCCCGGTCTGAGAGGGGGCGCTCGTGATCGGCGATGCCTGCAGGCCGGTCGGCGTGGGCATGACGAAACAGCATGAGTCTTAGCATGGAAGAATCCTGTATGGAAATTGGAATGACTCTAAGGAGTCGCAGAAGAACCCGAGTTCAAGACCCGCTCTTTGGCCTGATTCCAGGTCTGAGCCCGTTCAATGACGAAATCAATCAGAGTGCGCACTGCCTGAGTCTGGTAACGCCCGGGCATACGCAGAAGATACATGCTGGTGCCAAAAATACTCAGGCGCCAATCTCGCAGCATCGTTACCACCCGCCCCTCCATGACGTCTTTTTCAACGACATAATCAGGTACGACGCCAATCCCCAGGCCACCCAGTATTGCTTCGCGCAGGAACTGAAAGTTTTCGGATGCCAATGTTGGCCGCAGCGCCAGTTCAAGACGTGTTTCCCCTTTATACGCCGCCAACCGCAGTTCCCGCCCCACAACATGTGAAGTGACAATGGGAAATTCGTGCAGATCGTCCAGTTCAACAGGCATTGAATGCCTGTCGGCATATTCTCGCACGGCACAGGCAACATATTCCATATCCGCCAGTTTCACGGCAACCAGCTGGGCCGGCGGGTCGGACATCACCCTTACGGCGATATCCACTTCGTCGCGCAGCAGGTCGTCAACGTGATTGTCGAACATCAGAGTCAGGAGAATGTCGGGGTACTGCCGCTTGAACTCAATCAGCCAGTCCGACATGATCTGGTTTCCGAAGCCGGTCGGAATACTCATCCTCACCTGCCCGTGCAGCCCGCTTCCCAGAAACGATACCGATTCTCTGGCCGCCATGAGTTCATCACGGATGACACAGCCATGCTGATAAAGCCTCAGCCCCAGTTCAGTGGGTTCCAGGTGACGGGTCGTGCGCCGTAAAAGTTCCTGGCCCACATTCTTTTCCAACTGCCCCAGGTGATAGCTGATATTGGCCCGGCTCATTTTCAATCGGCGCGCGGCCAGGCTGAGGTTGCCCGCTTCTACAATATCCGCGAGCAGCACAAGAGATTGCGCATCCATCTATTCGCCTAATTTCTTTGACAGTATTTTCAATTTTATGGTTATTGTAAGAAATAATCGACGAATGCATAATGCATAAGGCGTGCAGATTGTGCTGCCAGCCGCCCGACGCCCTACGCTGCGCGTCCGGGCATCAGTATCGCCAATGCAGATATCCAAAGCGCTGCTGACTTGCGCGCCCTATACTATTAATCGTTTTGCGACGATGCAGCCGCGCGGCGTAGCAGCCGCACAATGAGTAATACTGCGGTCATCCAGGCCGCCAACAGGAAATATCACGACATGTCCCTTGATCAAGAAACCTTTCAACTCCTGAAGTCGAGCGTTCAACGATTCGTACAGGAAAGGCTCGTCCCTGCCGAAGACTCTGTAGAAGAACACGATGAAGTCCCTGAGGACATCGTTTCCGACATGAAGGAACTCGGCTTGTTCGGCCTCTCGATTCCTGAAGAATACGGCGGCATCGGCCTGACGATGGCGCAAGAGTGCGAAGTCGCTTACGAACTGGGCCACACTGCCCTGGCTTTCCGCTCTGTGGCGGGCACCAATATCGGAATCGGCTCTCAAGGGATTCTGATGGACGGCACGCCCGAACAGAAATCCGAATACCTGCCCCGCATTGCCAGCGGCGAAATGATTATTTCGTTTGCCCTGACCGAACCCGATGCCGGTTCTGACGCCGCAGCGCTCAAGACCCGCGCCGTGGCCGACGGCAGCGACTACCTGCTGACCGGCGGAAAGCGCTTCATCACCAATGCGCCGCGCGCCGATGCTTTCACGCTGATGGCCCGTACTGGCGGCCCGGGCGCCGGTGGCATCTCGGCCTTCATCGTTCCGGCCAAGCTGCCCGGCCTGACTCTGGGCAAGCCCGACAAGAAAATGGGCCAGCGCGGCACCAAGACCTGCGACGTCAACATGGACGAAGTCCGCGTACCCGCCGCCAACATCATTGGCGGTGAACCCGGCAAGGGCTTCAAGACAGCCATGAAGGTTCTGGATCGCGGCCGTCTGCACTTGTCCGCAGTGGCCTGCGGCATGGCCAGCCGCATTCTGCAGGAAAGCATTGCCTACGCCCAGCAGCGCAAGCAGTTTGGTCAGCGTATTGGCGATTTCCAGCTGGTTCAGGCCATGCTGGCCGACAGTCAGGCAGAACTGCTGGCCGCCTGGGCGCTGGTTCAGTCGGTGGCCCAGAGCTACGACGCCAAGCCCTTCGGCGCCCACGACCCCGAAGTCAGCATGCAGGCATCCTGCGCCAAGATGTTCGCCACCGAAATGGTGGGCCGCGTAGCCGACCGTGGCGTGCAGGTTCACGGCGGTTCCGGCTATATCAACGAATACAAGGTAGAACGCTTCTACCGCGATGTGCGTCTGCTGCGCCTGTACGAAGGCACCACCCAGATCCAGCAAATGGTCATCGGCAAACAGCTGATGAAGCGCGACATCTGAGTCAGGCGCTGCCGATCCGGCAGCTCGGGCGGCCTTCGTCCAACTAAAAAAAGCGGTGCCCGTGGGCACCGCTTTTTTTTGCAGACCTCGCTTGCAAGCAAGGTCTGTTTCTTCATGAGCAGAATCAATCCTGCTGGTAGAGGGCTTCCAGCTGGCTCAGGTGGTGGTCTGTATCGCCCAGCAGATAATCCGTGAACGTCAGACGCTTGAAGTAGTCGCCGACTTCCAGCTCGTGGGTCACGCCAATGCCGCCATGCAATTGCACAGCGCTCTGACCAATGAAACGCCCCGCTTCGGCCACTGCTACCTTGGCCGATGACAGCAGACGCTGACGTTGCCCGGCATCGGTTTCGCCCAAGCCTGTTGCAGCCACATACGCCATGGAGATGGCGATTTCCTGCTTCACCAGCATATCGGCCAGGCAGAACTGCAGCGCCTGGAAATCTGCCAGCGGGCGCTTGAACTGCTGACGTGTCTTGAGATATTCAGCGGTGATTTCGACCAGGCGCTGCATGGCGCCCGCCGCGTGCGCGCACAGCGCCAGCACGCCATAGCCGATGCCTGCGTCCAGCGCGGCCTCGGCTGCTGCGCCCCGGGCGATCAGAGCCGACCCGGCAACTTCGACCCCATCAAGGTTGATGTAGGCGCAGCGCTGACCATCCATGGTGGGATAGTCATTGCGGGTAACGCCCTGCGCATCGCCATCCACCAGAAACAAGGCAGTTTCGCCATCAAGCACGGCGCTGATGATGAGTTTGTGCGCCTGCCCGCCCGCCCAGGCGAGCTTCTTGGCGCCATTCAGCACGAAACCTGCGCCACCCTTGGCGGCCTGCGTGGCCTGCGGTGTCTGGTTGTTGTGCTGATCGCCTTCCAGATACGCCAGGGCCAGCACCAGTTCGCCGCCCGCCATCAAGGGCAGGCATTCTTCCTGAACAGCCGCGTTACCGCTGTTGGCCAGCAAGGCAGTCGCAATGACGGCGCTGGGAATGACAGGCTCGGCCACCAGGCCACGACCCAGCTCAAGCTGCGTGGCTACCAGGGTTGCGGGCGATTCCCCGAAACCGCCGTGCTCTTCAGGCACCAGCAGGCCGGTTACACCGACATCCGCCAGCGACTGCCAGGACGCTGCATTCAGTTCGCTCTGCGCGGCGCGTCCGCGGCGCTGTTCAAAGGCCCATCCGTCGGCCATCAACCTGCGCAGGCTGTCAGTCAGCATGCGCTGTTCTTCGTTATAGGTGAAATCCATGATTCGCCATCCGTGAAATTGGAGATTGGGCTCTTATGCGCTGAGTATCATCTTGGCGATGATGCCCTTCTGCACCTCGGTGGTGCCCCCGTAGATCGAGGTTTTGCGCATGTCGAAATAAGCGGCTGATGCCGCTGCCGAGAAATCGGGCCCCGGGCCTTCAAACTCGGCGCCAGGCTCCATCCAGGCAAAATCGTACGGCCAGGAATCGACCCCCATGACTTCCATTTGCAGCATGGCGAGATCCTGCTGAATCTCGGAACCCCGGACCTTGAGGATGGAGGCTTGCGGCCCCGGCCCCTGGGCGCTGTTGGCAGCCACACGCAGCAACAGCATCTCGAGCGCGCGAATGTCGATCTCAAGACGGATGATTTTTTCCTTCAGACGTGGATTCTGATCGGCAGGCTTGCCATCCTTAATGGTAGTCGCCGCAAGATTCTTGAGAATCTTGAGCTCGCGATAACAATGGCCAATGCCAGCAATACCCGTGCGCTCGTGGCCCAGCAGGTATTTTGCGTAGGTCCAGCCTTCATTCTCGTTGCCAACCAGGTTTTCGAATGGGACTTTGACTTCGTCAAGCCAGACTTCGTTGACATCCGCGCCGCCATCCAGCGTGTGAATCGGCCTGACCGTGACACCGGGCTGCCGCATGTCAATCAGCAACATGGAAATGCCGCGCTGCGGCTTGGCATCTGGGTCGGTACGTGCAAGGCAGAACATCCAGTCGGCGTACTGGCCAAGCGTAGTCCAGGTTTTTTGGCCTGTCACCACGTAACCATCTGCTGTTTTGACTGCGCGAGTCTTGAGCGATGCGAGATCCGACCCCGATCCCGGCTCGGAATACCCCTGACACCACCAGTCCTCGACCGTCAGCATGCGTGGCAGGAAACGTTCCTGCTGCTCTTTGCTGCCGTACTTCATGAGCACGGGCCCGATCATGCTAAGCCCGAAAGGCAGCAAGCGCGGCGCGCCAGCCTTGAAGCTTTCAATCTCAAAAATCAGCCGCTGCAGCGGGCCCCAGCCCGTACCGCCGAACTCTACGGGCCAAGTTGGCGCCCCCCAGCCCTTTTTGGCCAGAATGCGGTGCCAACGGATGTAATCCGTATTCGTTAGGCGCTGATGTTTGAAAGCTTTCTCGCGAATATCAGCGGGGAGTTCTGCCTCGACGAACTCCCTCACTTCTTTACGAAACGCGAGCTCTTGCTCGTTCCACGTTAAGTCCATAGTCCTATACTCCTTTGGGACGTACTGTAACCATCTAGTCCTGCCATAATCAATATCGCTTTTCAGAAGCCCCGCTTCATCAACACCGAATAAAGGCTCAGAATGCAATCATAAAAAGAGCCGGTCCGACTCAGCCCGCTCTGTGTACTCATGAACCAAAGACACTCTTCATGAAATCTGAATTGCCAGATTGCCGGTTTGCGTTGAAACTAAAATGTAACCTGGGAGCTGGTCTCACCCGAACAGTTCCCAATGAACATGCAGCTAAAACCATAAAACCAGAATGCAATTCATTCATGAAGTCCTGCAAAAGCAGGCCGAGAAACAACCAGACGCCATTTCCCTATACCCTGAAAACCACGCTCCCATCAGCTATGGTGAGCTGTGGCAGCATGTAGGCGTTGCTGCCGCCTGGCTGCGCTCACAAGGCGTACAGGCCGGGCACAGAGTCATGCTGGCGTGCGAAAACTGCCCCGAACATATCGCCCTCATGTTCGCCTGCAGCGTTGTGGGCGCGTGGCCCGTCAGCGTGAACGCCCGCCTTAGCGCTGGCGAGATCCGCAGCATTGCCGAGCACTGCGAACCACACTTGATCGTCTTCACA
>JAAZDZ010000407.1 GCA_012512545.1 Alcaligenaceae bacterium
AGAACGTCAGCCTGGATTGGTATCACTCGTCTCCGAGCGATAGGCCGTCGCTGGAGCATTCTTTGAATTCCATTACTTCGTTTGCCGACCTTGGGTTGGCCGAACCCCTTTTGCGTGCCATCGCCGATGCTGGCTACACCCAGCCCACGCCGATTCAGGCGCAAGCGATCCCGCAAGTCATCAATGGCGGCGATGTCCTCGCCGCCGCACAGACCGGCACAGGCAAGATTGCCGGCTTCACCCTGCCCATTCTGCACCGCCTGCTGAACCAGCCGGGCGCGCAGCGCAAGCCGGGCCGCCCCCGCGTGCTGGTGCTCACCCCCACCCGCGAACTCGCTGCCCAGGTGGAAGAATCCGTGCGCATCTACGGCCAGCACACCTCGATACGCTCGATGGTGATGTTTGGCGGCGTCAACATCAACCCGCAGATTGCCGCGCTGCGCAAACCTCTCGACATTCTGGTGGCCACCCCAGGCCGTCTGCTGGACCACGCCGGCCAGAAGACCATCGACCTTTCAGGCGTAGAGATCCTGGTGCTGGACGAAGCCGACCGCATGCTGGACATGGGTTTCATCCGCGATATCCGCAAGGTTCTGGCCCTGCTGCCCAAACAGCGCCAGAACCTGCTGTTTTCCGCTACGTTCTCGGATGAAATCCGCGGACTGGCCACCGGCCTGCTGAACAACCCCATCGAAATTTCCGTGGCACGGCGCAATACGGCGTCTGAACTGGTGGAACAAGGCGTGGTTCTGACCGAACAAAGCCACAAGCGCGAACTGGTCAGCCACATCATCCGCGGCCATGGCTGGCATCAGGTGCTGGTATTCACGCGCACCAAGCACGGTGCCAACCGCCTGGCCGAAAAACTGGTGAAAGATGGCCTGACCGCCGCCGCCATTCATGGCAACAAGAGCCAATCGGCCCGCACCCGCGCCTTGTCGGGCTTCAAGGATGGCAAAATCGCCGTACTGGTGGCCACCGACATCGCGGCCCGGGGGCTGGATATCGACCAGCTTCCACAAGTGGTGAACTTCGAACTGCCCAATGTGCCGGAAGACTACGTTCACCGCATTGGCCGCACAGGCCGCGCCGGCAGCCCCGGTTCTGCGCTGTCGCTGGTGGATCACTCCGAAATCAAGCTCTTGAGCGCCATTGAAAAGCTCATCAAGCGGCCCATTGACCGCATTCAGGTCGAAGGCTGGGACCCTTCCAGCATTGTGCGTACGCCCGCCGCTGAAAACGAAAGGCGTGAACCGGCGCCGCGCGGACGCCGTGACGGTGGCGGCGGCCGGGCTCGCACAGGCTCCCGCAGTGGCGCACCCGCGCGTGCCGGATCAGGCACAGGCTCGCCCGATGCCAGCCGGCGCAGCAGCGGTTCTCGCCGCCCCGCTGGCAAGCCCGCGCAGGAGTCCCGCGCCCAACGGCCCGGCACGCAAGGCCGCCGCAGCTCCGGCCAACAGGCAGCCCTGCTGGGCAAGGCCACCGACCGCTGATTTCCATCCAACCGAACGCGCATGTCCCTTTCTACCTGGCTCGCTTTTTTCGCCGCTTCCTGGGCTATTTCTTTTTCCCCCGGTCCGGGGGCGGTGTCCGCCATGGCTTCCGGGCTCAAGCACGGGTTCCGGCGCGGCTATTGGACGACAGTCGGGCTGATACTGGGGATATTGGCGCAATTCTGCATTGTGGCGGTTGGTCTGGGCGCCGTGCTGGCCGCTTCCGAACTGGCCTTCAATCTGCTCAAGTGGCTGGGAGCCGGCTATCTGGTCTACCTGGGCTGGCTGCAGTTTCGCACTGATGCCGCGCCGGTCGCCGTGGAGGCCGCACCGCAGGGGGATTTCCGTATCCGCGAGCTGGTGATGCGCGGCTGCATGGTCAACCTCATCAACCCCAAAGGCACAGTGTTTCTGATGGCGGTGGTGCCGCAGTTCCTGAACCCCGCCGCGCCGCTGGCCATGCAGTATGTCATCATCGCCGGCACTCTGGCATTTACCGATCTTGTCGCCATGGGCTGCTACACCACGCTGGCTTCCCGCATTCTGCGCCTCCTGCGCACGCCCCACCACATCCGCTGGATGAACCGCGCTTTTGGCGCCATGTTCATTCTGGCCGGCACGGTACTGGCCACCTTCAGCAGGCGCGCCTGAACCCGCTCCGCATGAAAAAACAAACCGGCCAAGTCGCCGCGATCAAAACCTGTCTATGAGCATTCCAAACGAAGTCAAACGACGACGCACATTCGCCATCATTTCTCACCCCGATGCGGGCAAAACCACCCTGACGGAAAAGCTGCTGCTGTTCGCGGGGGCGATTCAGATCGCCGGCAGCGTCAAGGCCCGCAAGGCCAGCCGCCATGCCGCATCCGACTGGATGGAGATTGAAAAGCAGCGCGGTATTTCGGTGGCTTCCTCGGTCATGCAGATGGAATACCGCGACTGCGTCATCAACCTTCTTGATACGCCCGGCCACCAGGATTTCTCCGAAGACACCTATCGCGTGCTGACTGCCGTTGACGCCGCGCTCATGGTGATTGACGCGGCCAACGGCGTGGAGCCCCAGACCGAACGGCTGCTGGCGGTCTGCCGCGCCCGCAACACGCCCATCATCACCTTCATCAACAAACTGGACCGCGAAGTCCAGGAGCCGCTGGATCTGATTTCCGAGATCGAGTCCCACCTGGGCATGGATGCCGTGCCATTTTCCTGGCCAGTGGGTATGGCGCGCCACTTTGGCGGTGTGTTCAATATCCGCGAGAACCGCCTGCGCGTTTTCCGCCCCGGGCAAGAACGCCGCCAGGGCGACGACGAATTCATTGACGGCCTGGACAACCCCGAATCCGCCCGCCGTTTTGGCGATGCCTACGCCAAAGCCCGCGAAGAGATCGAACTCATCACCGAGGCGTCCGCGCCCTTTGATCGGGAGGCGTTTCTGGCAGGCAGACAGACCCCGGTCTTTTTCGGTTCCGCCATCAACAACTTCGGGGTTCAGGAAGTGCTGGATTCGCTGGTGGAGCTGGCGCCCCCGCCAGGTTCCCGCCACGCTTTGCAGCGTACCGTCGAACCCGACGAGCCCAAGTTCTCCGGCGTGGTGTTCAAGGTGCAGGCCAATATGGACCCGGCCCACCGCGACCGTGTGGCCTTCGTGCGCGTGAGTTCCGGCCGCTTCGAGCGCGGCATGCGGCTTAAAGTGGCCCGCACCGGCAAGGACATCCGCCCCAACAACGTGGTGTCCTTCCTTTCGCAGCGCCGCGAAATTCTCGAAGAAGCCTATGCAGGCGACATCATCGGCATTCCCAACCACGGCGTGTTGCAATTAGGCGACGTTCTGACAGAAGGCGAAACCCTGCAATTCACCGGCCTGCCTTTCTTCGCGCCGGAACTGTTCCAGGCGGTCGAGGTCAAAGATCCACTGCGCACCAAGCAATTGCGCACGGGCCTTACCCAGCTTGGCGAAGAAGGCGCGATTCAGGTGTTCCGCCCCGTCATGGGCGGGCCGCTGCTGCTGGGCGCGGTGGGACAATTGCAGTTTGAAGTCGTGGCGCAGCGCCTGAAAACGGAGTACGGCGTAGAAGCCCGCATGATGCCTTCGCGTTACAACATGGCACGATGGATTACAGCCGAAGACCCCAAGGCACTGCGAAAATTCATGGATGCCAACGCTGCACACATCGCCCACGACGTGGTCGAGGCCGCTGCATTCCTCGCAACTTCGCCGGCGCAATTGCGCGTGGCCCAGGAACTCTATCCTGACGTGGATTTCCACGCCATGCGGGAACACGGTGGCCATGTATTCGGCCAACAGTGAGCTCAGCTTATATACTGCGACTTCAGGAAGCCTTGAGTAAGGCTTCCTGAACGTACACACAGAGGATACGGATGTCCTGGCGTTTCATCTTTGCCATTCTTATCATCACCCTGGGCGCTTCGGCCTGGGGCGGCGTGCGCCTGGGCGAATGGTTGGTTGCCCACGGCCCTGTTAAACCCGAAATCAAGAACACGCCGCCAGAACTGGCGGAAGTGCCCGTTCTGGATGCGGATGGCAGGCCATTCGTGGCGCAGGCGCCCCAGCCACTTGTCAATGGCCGCCTGGGCATTCCTGAGGCACACGACCCGGTGCTGTGGGAACTGGAAGCTCCCAGCGTCGCTGAGACCCAGGCCGAAACACCCATCAGCCTGGCAACAACCACCATCAGCATGGAAGAAGCCATCCAGATCGCCAATTCCAATCCGCACGGCCTGCAGGGCCTGGCTGATGTCGGCGACCTGCTGGGCGGCGGCGACACCATTGGCAACCCGCCCGCGCCGCACGCGGAACCCTTCTTCCAGCCCGTGGACATCACCATTCCACCGCCTCCCTCACCGCCCGTCTCAAGCAGCCCGCAGACAACCGGCAACTGGGAAGCCGCCTTGCAGCAAGAACTGCAGGCATGCAGCAAACTGGGCTTCTTCGACCGGCCAAGCTGCTCGTGGGCGGCGCGCAACAAATACTGCGAACCCAACAACGCCTGGGGCCGCACTCGCGATTGCCCAGCAAAGAGCTTCTAGCGACAGACGCACGAAAAAGCGGCTGCGCCCCTTAAAGGCTCAGCCGCTTTTTTTGATGCC
>JAAZDZ010000408.1 GCA_012512545.1 Alcaligenaceae bacterium
AAACCCGCACGCGTACATACACGAAAAATTAGTTTGAGGTGAAATAATTATTCAGTGTATGATTTTCCCGAACTGACAAAAACAGGAGTCAAACATGCTTCCAAAACGTAACCGCCTGACAGCGGCTCTTGCCTTCGGCGTGGCCCTGTGCGCCCCGTTGGCCGCCTCGCAAGCCGCGTCCCTGGAAGAAATCAAGCAACGCGGGCAGATCCGCATTGCTGTCGCCAATGAGATCCCCTACGGCTACGTTGATATGAGTGGTGAAGCCAAGGGCGCAGGCCCTGATGTTGCCCGCCAGGTCATGAAGCAATTGGGCATCGACAAGATCGAATGGATCACCACCAGCTTCAGCTCGCTGATTCCTGGCCTGCGCGCCGATCACTTCGACATGGTTGCCGCTGAAATGGCCGTTCTGCCCGAGCGTTGCAAGCAAGTACTCTTTTCGGAACCGAATACTTCGTATGGCGAAGGGTTGCTTGTCGCTAAAGACAACCCGCACGATTTGCACGCCTACCAGGATTTTGCCGGATCCGACCAGAAAATCGCAATCATGGCAGGGGCCGACCAGCTCGAAATGCTGCAAGCCCTGGGCGTGCCTGAGAGCCGCATGGTCACCATTTCCAATAACGCCGACGCCATTTCAACGGTTTCGACCGGTCGCGCTGCGGCCTATGCCGCCACCAGCCTGACTGTCAGCGAACTGGCCAAGCAGAGCGAGCGCGTTGAAGCGGCTTCGGACTTCACCGATCCCGTCATCAACGGCGAACCTGTCCGCAGCTGGGGCGCCTTCACCTTCAGCCTGGATTCACAGGAACTGCGCGACGCTGTCAGCGAAGAACTGGCCAAGTTCAAGCAGACCGATGACTGGAAGCAGATTCTGACCACTTATGGTTTCAGCGAAGCAGATGCCAGTGAATCCACCAGCCGCGACACTGAAAAGCTCTGCGCTGGCTGAACGTAACCCGTGAAGAACTCCGGTCTCCCGGCCGGAGCTTCTCCACGTCGCGGCATGCAGGCTCATCCACCATTCAGGAGCGCCTTCGGTGCCGTGTTGATATTGCCTCGCTTGACCTCGCCGTGAACGGCGAGGCTTGCGCTTTGGAACGTGTTCATGAATTGGACGTCCTATCTGCCGCCTTTGCTGGAAGGGGCCTGGGTCACAGCCCAGCTCACGCTTTATTCCACGCTGCTGGGCGGCTTTTTTGCCTTCGCTTTCGGCCTGGGCAGAATTTCCGACAACTGGCTGTTGAAAGGTTTTTCGGTCGCGATGATCGAAATCTTTCGCGGCACGTCGCTGCTGGTGCAGCTGTTCTGGCTGTATTTCGCCCTGCCGCTGGTGGGCCAGATGCTGGGGCTGGACTGGCGTCTGCCTCCGCTGGTGGCAGGCACGCTGGCGCTCAGCCTGAATATCGGCGCTTACGGCGCTGAAGTGGTGCGCGGTGCCATTCAGGCCGTGCCGGGCAACCAGCACGAGGCCGCCAAGGCGCTGGATTTCACACCACGACAAACGCTGTGGCGCATCGCCCTGCCCCAGTCCATCCCTGAAATGCTGCCCTCTTTCGGCAATCTGGCCGTACAAAACTTGAAGGATACAGCTTTGGTATCTCTGATCAGCCTGGGCGACATGACCTTCCGCGCCGAACAGATACGCAATTTCACGCAGGACAGCACCACGGTCTACACCCTGTTGCTGTTCATGTACTTCGGCATGGCCCTGGTGCTCACTGCCTTGATGACGCTGCTGGAACGCTCGACCGGGCGCTGGCGCGCGGGGAGGTCCTGACATGCTGTTTGGCATTGCCTGGGATACATCCAGCCATTGGGCTTTTGCGGTTTCCATTCTTCCCATTCTGCTGCAGGGGCTGATTGTCACGATGAAAGCCACTGTCGTGGGTTTTTTCATCGCCATGGTATTGGGCCTGATTCTGGCCGGGCTGAAGGCTTCGCCCCTGAAGCTGATTGCCTGGCCTGCACGGCTGATTACCGAATTCATTCGCGACACGCCGCTGCTGGTGCAGTTGTTCTTCCTGTATTACGTGTTGCCGGAATACGGCATTGTGCTGCCCGCCTTCATGACAGGCGCGCTGGCGCTGGGCCTGCAATACAGTGCGTATTTGTCGGAAGTCTACCGGGCGGGAATTGAATCCGTGCCGCTGGGCCAGCACGAAGCCGCCCGCGCCCTTGATCTCTCCCCCATGCGCACTTTCATGGTGATTGTTGTCCCACAGGCCGTTCCGCGCATCATTCCGGCCATGGGCAACTACCTTGTATCCATCATGAAAGACGTGCCCTTGTTGTCGGTAGTGGCCGTTCTGGAAATGCTCAATGTGGCAAAAATCATCGGCGACCGCACCTTCAACTACCTGATACCTCTTTCCATGGTGGGGCTGATCTACCTGATTCTCACCCTGGTGGCTGCAGCGGCCATCCGTTACCTGGATACGCGCCTGCCAAAACAAGGAATTCCTCTGAAATGAACGACGCCATCATTCACTTCGACAAAGTGGTCAAGCGTTTCGGCCCGGTCACGGTGCTGGACGAACTGGATTTTGAAGTTCGCAAAGGCGAGAAAGTCACCATCATCGGCCCTTCGGGTTCGGGCAAATCCACCGTTCTGCGTATCCTGATGACGCTGGAAACCATTGACGAAGGCGTGATCCACGTGGCCGGGCGGCCCCTGTGGCACGAACAGCGCAATGGCGAACTGGTGCCCGCCAGCGAAGCTCACCTGCGCAATATGCGCAAGGAAATGGGCATGGTCTTCCAGCAGTTCAACCTGTTCCCTCATATGACGGTGCGCCGCAACATAACCGAAGCGCCCATTCATGTGCTGGGCCTGAGCAAGCAGGAAGCCCGCGAACGCGCCGAGGAATACCTGGAACTCGTGGGCCTGAGCGACCATGCCGACAAATACCCCAGCCAGCTTTCCGGTGGCCAGCAGCAGCGCGTGGCGATTGCCCGCGCCCTGGCCATGCGGCCCAACATCATGTTGTTCGACGAACCCACCTCAGCGCTGGACCCCGAACTGGTAGGTGAAGTATTGAGTG
>JAAZDZ010000409.1 GCA_012512545.1 Alcaligenaceae bacterium
CATGCCTGCCTGCGCGACACCCGTCACCAACGGCATGGTTGTGCACACGCGCTCAGAGAAAGCCATTGCCGCGCAGAATTCCGTGATGGAATTCCTGCTCATCAATCACCCGCTCGATTGCCCGGTCTGTGACCAGGGCGGCGAATGCCAGTTGCAGGATCTCGCCGTCGGCTACGGCAAGTCGGCTTCCCGCTATCAGGAAACCAAGCGCGTCGTGCCCGCCAAAAACATGGGCCCGCTGATTTCCACCGATGGCATGCAGCGCTGCATTCACTGCACCCGCTGTGTGCGCTTTGGCGAAGAAATCGGCGGCATCATGGAAATCGGCATGGTGAATCGCGGCGAATTCGCTGAAATCACCACCTTCATCGGCAAGTCAGTCGAATCCGAGCTCTCCGGCAACGTCATCGACCTCTGTCCGGTCGGCGCGCTGCTGTCCAAGCCTTACAAGATGAATGCCCGCCCCTGGGAACTGGCGCGTCGGCGCACTGTCAGCCCGCACGACAGCCTGGGCGCGAACCTCATCGCGCAGGTCAAGCTCGACCGCGTCAAGCGGGTCGTGCCCTTCGAGAATGAAGAAGTCAACGAATGCTGGATCAGCGACCGCGACCGCTTCTCCTACGATGGCCTGTATACCGAAGACCGCCTCACCCACCCCATGATTCGCGGCGAAGACGGCGAATGGCGTGAAGCCTCCTGGAGCGATGCGCTGCAGGTCGTGGTGCAGACCATCAACATGATCCGCGAGGAATTTGGCGCTGAACAGCTGGGCGCGCTGGGTACGGCCACAGCCACCACCGAAGAACTTTCCCTGCTGGCGCGCCTGACGCGTGCCCTGGGCAGCGAAAACATCGACTTCCGCTTGCGCCAGACTGACTCTGCCTTCGATCAGGCCCTTTCCGGCGCCCCCTGGCTGGGCATGCCGGTGGCTGAACTCAATGACGTCGATCGCGTGGTTGTGGTCGGTTCCTTCCTGCGCAAGGATCACCCGCTGATGGCCCAGCGCCTGCGCCAGGCAGCCAAGCGGGGCGCTCAGATCTTCTTTATTGATTCCGCCGCCGACGATCCGCTTTTCAACGTGGCGGGCCGCCTTACCGTAGCGCCCGGCGCCATCGCCAATGCGTTGGCGGAAGTCTCCGTCGCCGTGGCACAAGCCCGCGAACAAGATGCTTCCCCTGCCTACAACGGCGTGCAGGTGTCCGACGCTGCGCGCGCCATCGCCGCTGGCCTGGTTTCCGGCCAGCGCACAGCGGTACTGCTGGGCAATATGGCCGTGGCATCGGGCCAGGCCAGTCAGATCGCAGCGAATGCAGCCGAACTCGCCCGCCAGGTCGAGGCCCGCTTCGGCTTCCTGACCGAAGGCGGCAACACGGTGGGGGGTTACCTTGCCGACGCCTTGCCCCGCAATGGCGGTCGCAGCGCCGCGCAGATGCTGGCCGAGCCGCTCAAAGCCTACCTGGTTCTGCATGCAGAACCTGCCATGGACGCCGCGAACGGCGCCCAAGCCTTGCAAACCCTCAAGGACAGCGGCTTCGCTGTGGCGCTCACATCGTACAAGTCAGCCGCTGAAGACTGGGCCGATGTCATGCTGCCGGTTTCGCCCTTTACCGAAACCTCCGGCACCTTTGTCAATGCGGAAGGCCGCGCGCAAAGCTTCAAGGCAGCCACCGCGCCGCTGGGCGACACCCGCCCGGCCTGGAAGGTGCTGCGCGTGTTGGGCAACTTCTTCGAGCTGCAAGGCTTTGACGACGAAAGCTCTGAAACCGTGCGCGACGCTGTTCTGGCTGCCGGTATCGAAACCCGTCTGTCCAACGAAATCAAAGTGGCGCCGGCGCTGACGGCAGCCGTGGCAGGCCAGGGGCTGGAACGCGTGGCCGATGTGCCCATCTACCGCAGCGATGCCATCGTGCGCCGCTCGCAGCCCTTGCAGGAAACCACGGCATCGCAGGCGCCACGCGCCCGCATGTCGGCTGCGACGCTGCAGGGCCTGGGCATTGAATCCGGCGACGCGGTGCGCATTACCTCGCCGCAAGGCCAGGTGTCCCTGCCCGCGCAACTCGATGACACGGTAGCCGCCGGCTGCGTGCGCATTGCCGCGGCGTTCCCTGAAACGCTGGCACTGGGTGCCGCCGATGGCCAATTGAACGTGGAGCGTGCGTAACATGGAATGGCTCAATCCTCTTCATTCTTTTGGCGCGGGCCTGCTGGGTGAAACCGGCTGGTATGTGGTGTGGACACTCATCAAAATTGTCCTCATCGCCTTGCCCATCATTCTTTGCGTTGCCTACCTCACGTACTGGGAACGCAAGATGATCGGCTTCATGCACGTGCGCCGGGGGCCGAACCGCGTGGGCTATCGCGGCCTGCTGCAACCCTTTGCCGATGTCTTCAAGCTGCTCACCAAGGAAGTCATCACGCCCGCCAAGGCCAACAAGGTGCTCTACATCCTTGGCCCGGTGGTCACGCTCATGCCGGCGCTGGCCGCCTGGGCGGTGATTCCCTTTGGCCCTGAAGTCGTGCTGGCCGATGTCAACGCCGGTCTGCTCTTCATTATGGCCATTACCTCCATCGGGGTGTACGGCATCATCATCGCAGGTTGGGCGTCCAACTCCCGCTATGCCTTCCTGGGCGCCCTGCGCGCTGCGGCACAGATGCTGTCTTACGAACTGGCCATCGGTTTTGTGCTGGTTGCCGTGCTGCTGGTATCGGGCACGCTTAATCTGTCCGGCATTGTGGGGGGGCAGAACATCGGCTGGTTTGCCGATCGCGGCATCAACTTCATGTCTTGGAACTGGCTGCCGCTGCTGCCGCTCTTCGTAATCTACGTAATTTGTATCGTGGCCGAAACCGCGCGTCACCCCTTCGACGTTGTCGAAGGCGAATCCGAAATCGTGGCGGGTCACATGGTCGAATACTCAGGCATGGGCTTCGCGCTCTTTTTCCTGGGTGAATACGCCAACATGATTCTGCTGTCGGCCATGGCA
>JAAZDZ010000410.1 GCA_012512545.1 Alcaligenaceae bacterium
CCCATGCTGACTTTTGCCGGCCTGTCGCTCGCCAAGGACGTACCTGCTTTCCGTCGTCTGGGATGGCGCATTGTGGTGGTGTCCCTGCTGGCGAATGCGGGCGTGTTTCTTGCCGCTGCGGCCATTGCGCAGTTCTTTGTGCATTCGCTTTGATGATGGGCTGACTCAGGAGCAAAGACATGAATCTGGGTGTTATCGGGTTGGGAAACATGGGTGCGGGCATGGCGTTGTCGGCCGCGCGGGCGGGCCTGCCTGTCTGGGGCTATGATCCGGCTACCCGCGCACAAGCCGTGCTTGAGGAAGCGGGTGTCGTGCTGGTGGGCAGTATTGCAGAGCTGGCCGCGCAGGTGGATGTCGTGGTTCTTTCTCTGCCAAATTCCGAAATTGTCGAAGCTGTGGTGCTGAGTGAAGATGGCCTGCTGCGCCATGCGCGGCCAGGCCAGATTGTGCTGGACACTTCAACCGCCGACCCGGCCAGCACGCTGCGCATTGCCCAGGCTCTGCAAGACAGCTGTTTGCGTTTTGTGGATGGCCCGGTCAGCGGCGGCCCCAAGGCAGCCCATGCGGGTGCGATGACCATGTTGCTGGGGGGCGAGGCCGCCGATCTGCAAACGCTGCAGCCCGTTCTGGATGCCCTGACAGGAAAATGCGTGCATGTCGGGCCGGTTGGCGCGGGCCACAGCGCGAAACTGTTCAACAACCTGCTGTGCGGCATCAATCTGATTGCCGCAGGCGAAGCGATTCGCGTTGCCCGCGCTGCGGGGCTGGATATTGAACAGATTCTGCAAGGCGTGAATGCCGGTTCGGGGCGCAGTGGCGTGACCGAGGTGAACTGTCCCACATGGATTCTCAATGGCGCCTTTGATTCCGGTTTCACCATGCAGCTGATGCGCAAGGATTTACGTCTGGCGGCGGCCATGATTGAGCAAAGCGGGGCCAGCGCGCCTCTTGCGCAAGAAGCCCTGCGCTTGTGGGCGGATTCTTCCGCCTCTTTGGATGATGCGGAAGACTTCAATCGCATCGTGGATTATGTGGAGCCCCGGCAATGAGTACATCCTCATCCATGCAAAGCATCATTCTTCAGGCGTTTCGCGTGTTCTTTCCGCAGGCGCAATCCGTTGGTTCATATGTGGACGGCCGCTTGCTGATGGGCGACGGCGAAACCATTGTGCTGCGCAATGCGGCCACCGGCGAGGAAACCCTGCGCTACGCGGACATGAACGCTCAAGGCGTCGAAGCGGCCGTCGCGGCCGCCAAAGGGGCGCAGCGTGAGTGGTGGGCGTTGACCCACGCCCAGCGCGGGCGCGTCATGAATGGCATCGGCCAGCGCGTGCGCGACCATGCCGAAGCCCTGGCCCGGCTTGAAGCCGCCAGCAGTGGCAAGCCAATACGCGATTGCCGTGGCGAAGTGCTGCGCGTCGCCGAAATGTTTGAATACTACGCGGGCTGGACGGATAAGCTTTACGGTGAAGTGATACCCGTTCCCAGCGGCCACCTGAACTACACGCGGCGCGAGCCCATTGGCGTCGTGCTGCAGATCACCCCCTGGAATGCGCCTGTTTTCACGGCGGG
>JAAZDZ010000411.1 GCA_012512545.1 Alcaligenaceae bacterium
CCCGGAAGGGATGGCGTACACGTTGCACAACAGGCGCTTTGGGGTCGGCAGTAGGCATGGCTCTCAAAATAAGTTGCTAAAATCCACAATATTATCCAATAAACATGTTGATTTAGTCAACTTATTAAACTCAATCATGAAATTATCATTGTCAGTGGAGATATTCGACAGCCTGCAGGATTTGATGCGGTTGTTTCGCAGCCGCATGCGTCAGTCACTGGAAACAGTGCATCCAGAGCTGACTTTCAACGAAGCACGCATTCTGTTGCGCACTGGCCTGCAACCCGGCGTCACACAGAAGGATTTAGTAGAGCACAGCCGCATTGATAAAGCCCAGATGGCCCGCATTCTGGCTCATTTGCAAGAAAAAGGCTGGCTGCAGCGCAGCCCGAGCGCAACGGACAAACGGGTGCGATGTCTATCCCTGAGCGCCGCAGGCACACAGCTGTTTACACAACTACGAGCCTTGCAGGAGCAGATTGCCACCGAACTGCTGCAAGGTTGCGCACAGGAGACCCAAGCCGAACTGCACGCCCTTCTGCTGCAAACCCGGGACAGTGCCAATCAAGCCGCCGAAGCATGACCTGCGTAAATGGGGTCAGACCCCGCGCTGGACTCCAGCTGCCTTTCAGCCTGCCTCGTTATCCGCAGCGCTGACGGCCTGAAAGAACGCTTTCATTTTGCTGGCCGATTTGATGCCGGGCTCGTCTTCGATGCCGCTGGCGACATCCACGGCATAAGGCCGCAGTTTGCGCATCTGGCTTGCCACATTGTCGGCGCTCAGCCCCCCTGCCAGTACGACAGGCCGGGCATCCGCTGCATTGATCACACCACCGAGCAGTGACAGATCGAACCCTTCGCCGCTGCCGCCATAGCCTTCGCTGTAGCTGTCGAACAGCCATGCGGCGGCCGAGTTATAGCGACGGCATGCGGCCAATACTTCGTCGCGTGTTTCCATTCCCGGGCCGCCGACACGGAATGCCTTCATGTAGCGCCTGCCGTAGCGCTCGCATTCAAAAGGTTGTTCGTTACCGTGAAACTGCAGGATATCCGGCGAGACAGTGTCGATGACTTCCTGCACGTAGTCGGGTTCCGCATTGACAAACAATGCCACCAGATCGACAAATGCAGGCACGGCAGCCCGCAAAATGCGGGCCTGTTCAATGCCTACAGCGCGGCGGCTTTTGGAGAAGAAGATGACGCCTATGGCGTCGGTACCCGCCTCCACGGCTGCCTTGACGTCTTCTTCCCGCGTAAAGCCGCAGAACTTGATTCGGGTGCGCTTATTCATACTGCTCGTTGTCTCCTGAAAGAACTATATTTATTTAACGGAAAGCAGCAGTCGGGTCATCAGCAGTGCTTCCATTGGCGCCCGCATCACCCGATGAGGAACCAAAGGCATCTGCAGGGTCGCCGCCACCGAACATGGAAGCCGGGTCGCCATAGGCATCAGAGCCATAGACGTTATCCAACCCGAACTCAACAGCCGAAGGGTCTCCCACCTGCCAGTCATTCTTGTAATGTGTGACCATGCCGGGGAAAAGCATCACTGCGGTCACCATCACAATCTGAATGACAATGAAAGGTACAGACCCCCAATATATCTGGCCGGTTGTCACGCCCGCGACCATTTTGCCAGTGACCCTGTCCTTGTAATCGTTTCTTGGTGCGACCGAACGCAGGAAGAACAGTGCGAAACCAAATGGCGGGTGCATAAAGGACGTCTGCATATTGACTGCAAGCAGCACGCCAAACCAGATAAGGTCAATGCCCAGTTTTTCCGCCACCGGCCCCACCAGCGGCACGATGATGAACGCCAGTTCGAAGAAATCGAGGAAAAAGGCCAGCAGGAAAATAAGGATGCTGACGAAAATCAGGAAGCCCCATTCGCCCCCCGGCATGGCCAGAAGCAGGTCTTCCACCCAGAGATCGCCATTGATGCCGCGGAAGCTCAGGCTGAAGACCGTCGAGCCCACCAGAATGAACACGACAAAGCAGGACAGCTTGGTGGTGGTATCCATGGCCTGACGCAGCAACGACCACGAGAAACGGCCGCGCATCACCGCCATGACCAGCGCGCCCACCGCGCCCATCGCCCCGCCTTCGGTCGGTGTGGCCACTCCGATGAAGATGGTGCCCAACACCAGGAAAATCAGGAAAAGCGGCGGAATCATCACAAACGTGACCCGTTCGGCGATTTCTGACAACAGCTTCAGGCGCAAAGCGCGGTTGACCAGCGCCACCACCCAGGCAGTCATGCCCCACACCATCAGCAAGATGACCACGCGCTCATCGACGGGCACCACTTCACGCGAACTGAAATAGGCTTCGGAACCAAAGTAGGCCACTGTTGCCGCAATGACGGTGAGTATGGACAGCGACTTCAGGCCGCGCGTGCCATCCGGGCGATCGTAGATTCGCGCCTCTGCGGGCAATGCTGGCGCCGAAGAGGGCTTGAGCAGGCTCATGATGACGATGTAGCCAATATAGGCCAATGCCAGCAACATCCCTGGCACCATGGCGCCGCGATACATATCGCCAATCGAGCGGCCCAGCTGGTCGGCCAGAATGATCAGCACGATGGAAGGCGGAATGATTTGCGACAACGTGCCCGAAGCCGCGATCACCCCGGTAGCCAGCCGCCTGTCATAGCCGTAGCGCAACATGATGGGCAGCGATATCAGGCCCATGGAAATCACCGACGCCGACACCACCCCGGTGGTTGCGGCCAGCATGGCGCCCACCACCACCACCGCAATCGCCAGACCACCGCGAATCGGCCCGAACAGATGGCCCACGGTTTCGAGCAGGTCTTCAGCCATGCCGGAGCGTTCTAATATCAGCCCCATCAAGGTGAAAAATGGCACAGCCAATAACGTGTCGTTGGCAATAATGCCGAATACCCGGTTGGGCAGGGCCTGGAACAAGGCCGGTTGCATCAGGCCGAACTCAATGGCCACGAGGCCATACAGTATGCCGACCGCAGCCAGCGTAAAAGCGACGGGGAAACCCAGCAGCAGAAACAGCACCAGGTTCGCAAACATGATGGGCGCAAGGTTTGTGACAATGAATTCCATGCTAGCGCCCCTCTACCTTGCCATTGGCGCTTTTTTCGCGCGCTTCCTGCTGCCTCTGGATTTCTTCAGCAAGTTCTTCTTCAGCCGTCTTCATCTGCGTGACCACCAGTGGATTGGGCCCTTTGCCCGCCAAAAACGCGACACACCGGATAAGACGGGAAATGCCGCTGAGGACCAATAAACC
>JAAZDZ010000412.1 GCA_012512545.1 Alcaligenaceae bacterium
GTGGCCTTGATGGCCCCCATATGGCGCGGCGCGATATAACCTGCGGCGCCAATCAGTGCGAAGTTCTTCATATTGCCGGGTACCCCCCATAAGCGGCCCGGTAGGCGCCGTAGCGGGCGCTGAACCGGTGGTGTTCGTTATTGAAATCGTTGAAGATCACGCCGCTCACATGGCCGCCAGCGCGGCTCAGGCGGCGGGCCGACTCTTCCAGCTCGGCCGAAGTTGTCTTTTCTGCGCGCGCCAGCAGCAGCAAAGTGCCGGCATGGGGCGCCAGCGCCATCGGGTCGGATACCGTCAGTACGGGCGCGGTATCCAGTACCACCATGTCGTACAGTTGCGACCATTCCCGCAGCAGTTCCCCGGTACGGGCCGCCAGCAGCACTTCCGCCGGATTGCGCGGCAGCGTGCCGGTTGTCAGCATGTCCACATTCGGCAGCACTTTGCGGCGCACCGCTTCGTCGAAATGGCAGCGGCCCCGTATCAGTTCGCTGAAGCCCTTGGCCCGTTCCTGGCCGAAATACTGGTGAACCCCGCCATTGCGAAAATCGGTGTCCACCAGCAGCACCCGTTTGTCCGAAGCGCCCACCACAGCGGCCAGATTGACGCTGGTGAACGTCTTGCCAATGCCCGCTGCCGGGCCGGTGATCATGACAATGTTGTTGGCTGCCTGCTCCAGGCCGTGACGCATGGCGGTGCGCAGGCCGCGCAGGCTTTCTATGGCGGGGGCGTGCGGTGCAAGGTCGGCCAGCACCTGGTTGGGACGCTTGCCATTGCGACGTAACCCCAGGTCGCCGGGCATGACTTTGGGCACCGTGGCCAGCACATCGAAGCCCAGTTGCGTCTCCACATCGGTGGGGGTGCGCAGGCCCGGCCGGAACAGATTGCGCAACACCGCCAGCGCAATGCCCAGCAGCAGCCCGGCAATCCCGGCAATGGCCAGAGCCAGCGCCTTGTGGGGCTTGATCGGCCGTTCCGGCACCATGGCTGCATCCACCAGCCGCACGCTGCCGACTTTTCCTTCCTTGACCAGCCGCAGCTGCTGTGCGCTGTTGAGCAGCCCGGCATAGAGTTCGCTGCTGACTGTCACATCGCGCATCAGGTTCAACAGCTGCTGCTCCAGCGCCGGCAGCTCTTTGATGCGTTCCGACAGGCGCTCCACTTCGGCTTCCAGGGCGGCGATCTGCTCGTTCATTGAAACCATGGTGGGGTGCTGCGGCCCGAACTGCGCCCCAAGTTCACGGCGCCGCTGCTGCAGCTCGAACAGGCGGGTCTGCATGGTGACCGATGTTTCCAGCGACAGACGGCCTTCCGTGCCGAGATCAAACGTGCCATGCTGGTCGCGAAAAGCGGTGTAGCGGTTGTCGGCGTCATCCAGCTGGCGCCGCAGCTGCGGCAGAAATTCGTCCAGAAAGCCCAGGGACTGTTCGGCTTCGGCAGCCCGCCTTTCGGTGTTCTGCTTCACATAGGCCGAGCCAATGGCGTTGACGATGGCTGCGGTCTGCACCGGGTCGGCGCCTTCCAGGGACATCGCCAGCACGCCGGATGGCTTGCTTTTTTCGTCGATGACCATCGCTTCCTGAAGATGCTGGATGGTGGCCAGCCTGGAATGGCGCTTCAGTGTGTAGCGGGCGCCTGGCCGCCCCTCCAGAGCCGCCACCACAAGGGTGCCTGTGCCGCTGCCGTAATTGAAGTTCACTGGCATGCCGGTCTCGCCTTGGGCCAGCCGGTGCCCATCACGGTTCAGCAGGTCGAAACCGGCTTCCGTGGCAACCAGCGTAAGCGGCTGATTCTCCAGTTCCACCGGCACATCCAGTTGTTTGATCTGTATGGTTTCCGTGCCAAAGACATAGCCGAACAGGCGGGGCAGAAGCGGCTCGGACA
>JAAZDZ010000413.1 GCA_012512545.1 Alcaligenaceae bacterium
AGAAGTTCGGCCGCGACAGCGCTGGCGGCTTGCGCCTCCGCTCAGCAAACCCCGGACTGGGTCCATGTGTCACCGGTGACGCGAAAGCGGGTCCCCTGAATGCATTGTTCGTCGCTGGCCAAGGGGCGCTGGCCTTGTGAAGCAGCGGGTGCCGGGGCAGGGCGGGGCCTCGGTGCAGCCACGGGACGACCGTCGGAAGTCTGGTAGATGACTCGCTCCACGCGGCGCGGCTCCGGCGCTAGTGCGGCCGCAGCGGCTTCCACCTTCGCTACACGAATGTTGTAGAACCACGCCGCGTTAGTGAGCGCGAGCAGCCCCAGCAGCACGAATGCGAATGCCTGCCATGCGATCGCGCTGAATCCCCAAGGTGTTGGGTCTGACTTTCGTCTGGCCATGTCGTTGCCCTCTGGCCGGGTCATAGCCATGCCCAGCACAAGCAATCCTCGCAGGCGTTCGGGACTGATCCTGTCCCGATCAGGCGAGATCAGGACGCGGCCAGCCATTCGCCAACCGGCCCAGGGGCCGTACAGCGGCGTCACGTTATGGACGGTGCGGTCGTAGTGGGCGTCGCTGGACTCGCGGTTGCAGTGGAAGCAGGTCGGCATCGCGGCGTCACCCCTCAATCAGTCAACTTCGCATAATGCACATTATGTTCCTCGGAACCGTGGCCCTCAGCGTTGCAGCGCTGCTGCTTGCCGCCCGTGAAGCCCGACCGCAAGTGCTCAGGACCTAGGCAACACGGGGGCCCCATGCGTTACACGATTGACCCAGCCAAGCACCGGATCGAACTAGCCGGTGCCTGGGCTGGATTCGGCTTTCAGAACGGCCACTTCTGGACGCCAGAGCATGGCGACTTCACGCCGGCAGACTTCGCATGGCCAGCCCTACAGCGGAACATTGTTCGCGAATGGCAGGCCCTCATGGCCGCAGAGCGCGGCCACAGGATCGTGGCACCGAAGGACACAGCGCACCTTGCCGAAATCCTCGCAGGTGCCCGCGCACGAGTCCTGGCCGAAAGAGCCTAAGAGCGGTTTGCTTTGCAGGGTCGCAACGTGGTTTGCCGTGCGCCGGACGACTGGGGCCGCGAGTGCCACGACGACGCGAACCACAGAGACCGACAGCGCAGGTCAACGTCTGCGGACCACCTGGGCGACGTGACGACCACAGCCGGCCGACGGCCGGGTTAACCTTCGCGGACACCCTAGGCCGTTGGGGAGGCCGTCATGCTCGCTTTCGCGCTCGCCGCATCGCTTATCACGGTTCCTGCGCCACCAGGGCGCAGCGAGGCCGAATGCATCCGGGAGCATCCCGGCAACTGGCACAAGATCACAGACTGCGTCCATCCACCCCTCGACCTGGACAAGAACCCGGACTTCAAGCGCGCAGTCCAAGCGTGCGACGCAATCCGCAAAGCCGCCCAGGACAACGACGCCCAACTGAACACCGCGACGCTCACATTCAAGGGCGAAACCGTCACGTGCACCTGATCCACTGTTCTATTTGCGACTACGACTAATTGCCTATTGACAAATGAAAATTCCTTTGGAATCAGCAAGTTACAATTTGTCAAGTACCGTTCGTCGGATTCTATTGTTCCACTACCGGAACGCGATCGACGGGACTCGAGTCAGATCATAGCCGCCAGGGCGTACAGGTGCAGCGGATAGACCGCGTAAAACAGCCACTTCCAGCGAGGCGCATCACCGCGGAACAGCGAAAACACGCAGACAGTGGGCGCAGCCAGCAACGGCCAGGCGCTGCCCGCGAACGGCACCACAAGCGCAGACGCCACGAGCGTTGCGAACCCCAAGCCGTAACCTGCCCTGAGCATCGCCCAGGGCACCACCACCGCGGCAACACCTAGTGCCAGGTAATCGACCAGAACGGACGCGACCAGGCCGATCAGGGCAGCCAAGCCAGGACGACCCAGCTGCCACGCAGTCACGACCCCTACCCCGGCCGCGAGCGTGAACATCACATTGAGCGGATACCAGCCGAACAGCAGCACATACGGCGGCAGCGCCGCCAGGCCGCACCACAGCATCCGAGGCAGCACCACACGTGCCATGTGCGACGGATCAGCCCGGGTCAGGTTGAACGCGACCAGGGCAGCGAACAGGGGGAACACGATGCGCCCGCCTGCCGCATGAATGCCGAGCGACTGCCCCAGCACCTGGTCCAGGTGATCGCCGAACATCCACAGCAGCGCCCACAGCTTGATTGCCAGGCCGGCCGCAGGAGACAGGCGCGGGGCCGGAACCGTCACCATCCCGACGACCTGTATTCCCGCGGGCCCTGCGGCTCATTGCGGAACTGCCCGTACCGGGCCGGGTAGCCCGCCTCACCGATGCCGACGGCAGCGGCAGGGCCATCCAGCAGCTGCACGTCCGCCCTCTGCGATTCAACGGCAGCGTACTCCGGGCGTTCCTGGACTGCGCGGAACGGGTTGTACGACGGCCCATGCCGCGCCTGGTCCTCGCACATGTCGTCCCGCACCACGTAGCGCGTGCCCTGCTCAGTCAAGCAAGTGCACTCCTGTCCCCTGCCCTCGCCCGGCTTCGCGCTCATGCAGAACAACTGTGGATCGACCGTGACCGTGCGATCGTCGTACAGCGGCGCAGACCACGGCGCGGTGGCGATGCGCGGCTGCTGACGCTCGACGTATTCCACGACATCGAGCTCACGCCTTTCTTCCTTCGCGGCCGGCTCGATGGAGAGCGGGGCGGCCGCGGCTAACGCCGCGTCCGTCCCTTCTCCGCCGAGGCGGTCAGTGAGGTTCGAAGGGCGGAAATAGTTGACGCCGGTCCACAGCAGCGCAACCGCAGCAACGACCGCAGCCGGCAGCACGAACAGCTTGAACGGCAGGCGCCGCTTGATCGTGTGGAGCGATGCGGACTTGTACGCGCCGAACACCTGGTCGGGCAGCGTACGGACCTGCTTCTGCGCATTCTCCCGCTTGCCCACCGACTTCACGTCGTCGTTGAGCTCCTCCCACGTGTAGAGATCGACAAACTTGGTACCGAACCGCCGCACGACGTGCGTATGCCGCGCGATCAGCGACCGCGCGAACGGGTACAGCTGCGCCGGCATTTGCGTCGTCCAGACGAAATCCAGACCGCGGTGACGATGCTCGGCAAGCTGGAGCACATGCTGCGGCGTGGCTTGCCGCCCCGCGTCGTGCAGGTGCCCAAACCACTTCCACGCCTCGTCGACGAAGATCAGGGCGCCGTCGGGAACGATATGTTCGCCCTCCGAGTTCACCTTGTTCCAATCCCGCGGGTCATCGAGCTCCAGGGCAAGCCCCGGCTGCAATCCGTCGATGCCACACGCGACAAGCGGGCGTTCCGCCTTCTTCGCTTCTTCCATCAGGCGCTCGACCATGAACGCCGTTTTGCCGTTGCCGGGCAACCCGGTAAACAACTCGATAGGCATTTATCCGTTCCCTATGCCAGGCGCACGGGTGATCCGCACGCCGCCCGAATAAACGAGGTTTCGCGACACGATGGCGCTAATCACCATCGTGATAGCCAGGTCGAACTTCATCAGGCCCATGTACTGGCCCGCGGCCATCGCGAGGTTTGTAGTACCGCCAGTCCCCGCCTGCTGCGCCAGATCACGAAGAATCGTGATCGTTGGGTCGAGGATCAGATACAGCGTCGTGATGTTGAGGCCAGCCCACAGGAACGCACCGAGAATGAAAATGCCCAGGCGGCTTTTCATCATGTGGCCAATCGCGACGATCAGCGGGCCCCATGCGTACTTGACCAGCATTCGAACGATCCAGGGCGCGGCAGCGGCCGCGGCCGGAACTGCAAGAACAGGCAGTGCCATATCAGGTTGCTCCCGCAAGAATTCGGAGGCTCACAAGAGCCGAGATCACCAGGAGGATCGTGCCGCCGAGCTCCAGCCACTGGCACATGACGGTGTTGTCGAACTGGATCGTCGTGCCGAACACAACGACGGGCGGAATCACCGGGCAGCTACGAGAGAAACCCAGCCCTTCCGTATCAAGACCGTCCTCACCGACGACGACATCCTCACCGAACAGCCCCGTGCCCTCGGCGCTATCCGGGCCATCGAGCAACGACCAGTCGATAGCGTCACCGTCGCCAGTTTTCGCTGCTTCACCGCCTGGGCAGATTTGCTCGCGCAACGCGCGGAGCTCCTGCACGTTCTTATCGTCTTCCGGACCCTCAACGCTGAACGGCGAATCACAGTCACCAACGTCACCCGGTC
>JAAZDZ010000414.1 GCA_012512545.1 Alcaligenaceae bacterium
CACCTAGTTTAAGCGAAACCATTACCATGCTCGATAATCTGACTCAACGTTTGTCGCGTGTCGTCAAGACCATGCGCGGGGAAGCCCGCCTGACCGAGTCCAATACCCAGGAAATGCTGCGCGAAGTCCGCATGGCTTTGCTGGAGGCGGACGTGGCTTTGCCGGTCGTGCGCGATTTCGTCGCGCGCGTCAAAGAGCAGGCTTTGGGGCAGGAAGTCGCGGGCAGTCTGAATCCCGGCCAGGCTCTGGTGGGGGTGGTTCATAAAGAACTGACCGCCCTCATGGGGGGCGATCTCGGTGCCGAGGCCAGCGAGCTGTCGCTGGCAGCGCAGCCGCCCGCCGTAATTCTCATGGCAGGCTTGCAGGGCGCGGGCAAGACCACCACCACCGGCAAGCTGGCTAAATGGCTGGCCGAAGGCAATCACGTCCAGAATGAGCGCAAGACTGGCAAAAAGAAAGTGCTGGTTGTCAGCGCCGACGTCTATCGCCCGGCCGCCATCGAACAATTGAAAGCGGTTGCCGCGCAGGTCAAGGTGGATTTCCTGCCTTCCGATGCCACCCAATCGCCTGAAGTCATCGCCCGCAACGCGCTGGATCACGCGCGCAAGCAGTTCTACGACGTACTGATTGTCGATACGGCCGGCCGACTGGGCGTGGATGAAGCCATGATGCGGGAAATCCGCAGTCTGTACGACATCCTCGATCCCGTTGAAACCCTGTTCGTCGTAGACGCCATGCAGGGTCAGGACGCCGTGAATGTGGCGCGGGCCTTTGCTGATGCCTTGCCGCTCACTGGCGTGGTCATGACCAAGCTCGATGGCGACGCCCGAGGCGGTGCTGCGCTTTCCGTGCGCCATGTCACAGGCAAGCCGCTGAAGTTCGTTGGCGTATCGGAAAAAATGGACGGCCTTGAGCCCTTCCACCCCGAACGCATGGCGCAACGTGTGCTGGGCATGGGCGATATCGTTTCTCTGGTCGAGCAGGCGCAGCGCAATATTGATATTGCCGAAGCCGAGAAATTCGCCAAGAAGATCAAATCCGGCGATAAATTCGACCTCAACGATTTCCGCGATCAGCTTCAGCAGGTCAAGAAAATGGGCGACATGGGCTCGCTGCTGAAAAAGCTTCCCGCCCAGTTCGCATCCGCCGCTGAACAGATACAGGGCGGTCAGGCCGAGAAGCAGCTGCGGCGCACCGAAGGCATTCTGAATTCCATGACGCCGCAAGAGCGCGCCAAGCCCGAACTGCTGAAGGCGTCCCGCAAGCGCCGCATCGCCGCGGGGGCGGGTGTTTCCGTTCAGGAGGTCAACCGCCTGCTGAATCAGTACGGTCAGATGGCCGGGATGATGAAGCAGATGAAAAAAGGCGGCATGGCCAAGATGATGCGCGCCATGGGCGGCCTGAAAGGTCTGGGCGGAGGCGGTTTCCGCGGTTTCTGAGGAATCGCCGCGGCCCACCTGCTCTGTTGTGCGGGCCGCGCACGCCCTGGCCTGGAAAGAACAACGCCCCTGAAGTCAGATACTTGTCTTCAGGGGCGTTGTTCTATGCGCAAGCCGGGTGGCTGGCGTTCAATCCAGCGGCGGGATGCGCAGCACCTGGCCGGGGTAGATTTTGTCGGGGTGGGTCAGCATCGGGCGGTTGGCCTCGAAAATACCTTCGTATTTGGCACCCTTGCCCTTGCCGTAGTGGGTTTCTGCGATCTTCCACAGGGTATCGCCTTTTTCCACGGTGTACATCACAGCGGCGGGCGCTTCCTGGGCGACGGTCAACTGGCTGTCAACCGACGAAACGCCAATGGTATTGCCCAGCGCCAGAGCAATTTTCTCGGCCGCTTCGGTCGACGTGGCCTGGCCGCTGACGGTGACTTTATCGCCGTCAACCTGAACATCCAGCCCTTCGGCGGAAAGCTGATGCTTGTCCAGTTCTTTCTTCAGCTCATCGACTGTAGCGGCCTGTGCTTCGGATGCGCCGAACAGTTTTTCGCCGACGCCCTTGATGAAATTGATGATACTCATGGATGGCTTCCAATCAGTTTGTTGAGAAGGAGGTTGTATCACGACGGGCGTTATGGCTTTGTGAAGAATTGTCGAGATTTCCAACATTGCCGTCTGCATGGCAGCCCGGTTCAGCCTCCCCCCACAGCGACCACAATTTCCAGGGCGTCGCCTTCAGCCAGCGCGGTGTCGCCATGGGCGCTGCGCGGCACAATTTCGCCATTGCGTTCCACGGCAATGCGTTTGTCCTGGTAACCCAGTAATTCGATCAGGCCCGATATGGTCAGGCCGGCCTCAAGAAGGCGGTTTTCGCCATTCAAAGTGATATTCATGGTGTCCTCCCAGATCAAGATTGAGAATGGGGGCGATTCAATCGCGAAAACGGTCGGTAGCCGCCAGCAGATGCGCCAGTATGCCTGGTTCATCAAACGCGTGACCGCCATCATCAACCAGATGGAAATCGGCTTGGGGCCAGGCTTTATGCAATTCCCAGGCGGTGCGCGCGGGTGTGCAGGCATCGTAGCGGCCCTGGATGATGACGCCGGGGATATTGCGCAGGCGATGCGCTTCTTCCAGCAACTGGCCTTCTTTCAGAAAGCCGCCATTCACAAAGTAATGATTTTCGATGCGGGCGAAAGCCAGCGCTGCCGCGTCATCGGAATGCGACTGCTGATGCTCAGGGTCGGGCAGCAGCGTAATGGTGTGGTTTTCCCATTGTGTCCAGGCGTGTGCCGCTTCAAGCTGGACGCTGCGATCATTGCCGGTGAGCCTGCGGTGATAGGCTTTGATGAGGTCATGGCGCTCGTCTTCCGGTATGGGCGCCACATAATGCTGCCAATGATCGGGAAACAGCCACGAGGCGCCTTCCTGGTAGAACCAGCGCAGTTCTGCCTGGCGCACAGTGAAGATGCCTCGCAGAATCAGGGCGCTGACGTTTTGCGGAAATTGTTGCGCATAGGCCAGGCCCAGGGTGGAACCCCAGGAACCCCCGAAGACCAGCATCTGTCCGGTGCGCAGCACTTCGGCGCGCAGCCGTTCCATGTCTGCGATCAGGTGCGCGGTGGTGTTGTTCTCAAGGCTGGCGTGCGGTGTGGAGCGCCCGCAACCGCGCTGGTCGAACAAAAGCACCTTGTAGCTGTCGGGGTCGAACAGGCGCCGGTGCGCAGCGGAACAGCCGCCGCCCGGCCCGCCGTGCAAAAAAATAGCAGGCTTGCCATGCGGGTTGCCGCATAGTTCCCAATACACTTGGTGGCCGTCGCCGGTATCCAGATAGCCATGTGAATAAGGAAGGATTTCCGGGTACATCAGCTTTTGCGCTTGAAGATGAGATCCCACACCCCGTGGCCCAGCCGCAGCCCGCGCGTTTCAAACTTGGTTTGCGGCCGGAAGTCAGGACGCGGCGCATAGCCGGTGCCTACCGTGTTTTCCAAGGACTCTTCGGCGTTCAGTACTTCCAGCATCTGTTCCGCGTAGTTTTCCCAGTCGGTGGCCAGGTGGATGTACGCGCCCGGCTTCATGCGGCTGGACAGCAGCTTGACCAGGGGCGGTTGTATCAGGCGCCGCTTATGGTGGCGCTTCTTGGGCCAGGGGTCGGCGAAATAGATATGCACGCCCGCCAGCGATTCCGGCGCAATCATGTGCTGCAGCACTTCCACCGCATCGTGCTGAATAACGCGCACATTGGTCAGGCCCGATTCGTCGATGCGCTTGAGCATGGAACCCACACCCGCGTTGAAGACTTCCACCCCCAGGAAATTATCTTCAGGCCGCGCCAGTGCGATTTTTTCCGTGGTTTCACCCATGCCGAAACCGATTTCCAGAATCGTGGGCGCCTGGCGGCCAAAGACCCGTTTGAAATCGAGTACGCGCTGCTCAAAGGGAATGGCCCACAGCGGCATCAGCCGATCCAGCGCTTCGCGCTGACTGGGCGTGATATGAGCCCGGCGATGCACGAAACTGCGGATATGCGTGGAGCCCGAGGGCGCGTTGGATGTGCGCACGTAATCGTCAGGCAGCCCGGCAGGCAACGGCTCGCCGGACGGTGTCTTGGAGGAGTGATCGTTCATCCCCATATTGTAGCGGCTGAGGTATAATTTTTTCCCTTGCGGGTGTAGCTCAATGGTAGAGCAGAAGCTTCCCAAGCTTAAGACGAGGGTTCGATTCCCTTCACCCGCTCCATACAAGCTCAGGCTCTACC
>JAAZDZ010000415.1 GCA_012512545.1 Alcaligenaceae bacterium
CCCATACGCCTTGCGCCAGGCAGGCGGTTAGCAGATACCCCCCTGTCGGGGCTTCCCAATCCAGCATTTCCCCCGCTACGAATACGCCCGGCATCGCATTCAGCATCAGCCGCTCATCCAACGCTTCAAAACGCACGCCGCCTGCTGTGCTGATGGCCTCGGCTATGGGCCGGGCCGCTTTGGCCACGACAGGCAGCGCCTTGATGGCTCGCGCCAGTTGGTCCGTATCGGTGTAAGCCTCTTTACCCAATGCTTCCCGCAACAAAGCGGCTTTCACCCCTTTGATGCCCGCCCGGCTCTGCAAATGGCTGGATATGGAGCGCGCCCCGCGCGGATGCGCCAGTTCGGCCATGACCCGTTCGGCGCTGCGGCCAGGCGCCAGATCGAGCGTAAAAGCCGCCTGCCCTTCGGCCAGAATGCTGTCACGCAAATGCCGGGAGAACGCATAAATCAAACTGCCTTCAAGGCCATAATCCGTCACCACCAATTCGCCCTGACGCGTGTGTTGCACGCCCTGCGCATCGGTGAGGCTCAAGGCCACCGGCTTGACCTGCGTCCCGGCAAAACCCGCTTTGAAGTGATCGCTCCAATCCACATCGAAACCGCAGTTGGCGCTTTGCAGGGGCGCGATGTCCACACCTTTGGCCGCCAGCCACGGCAGCCAGGCCGCATCAGAACCCAGTTGCGGCCAGCTGCCGCCTCCCAGCGCCAGGATAGTCGCCCTGGGGGCCACTTCAACTTCGCCATCCGGTGTGGCAAAACGCAGCGCCTGCGTATCATTCCAGCCCAGCCAGCGATGCCTGAGCCGGAAGCGCACGCCCTGCGCACGCAGACGATGAACCCAGGCGCGCAACAGCGGCGCCGCTTTCATATCGACGGGAAACACCCGCCCTGACGAACCTTCGAAAGTTTCTATGCCGAGATCTGCGGCCCAGGCCCGCACCGCAGACGGCGGAAAGCGCTCAAGCATGGGTTGCAACTGCGGCTGCCGACCTTCATAGCGCGCGCAGAACCGTTGATAATCCTCGCCGTGAGTCAGGTTCAGGCCGCCAATACCCGCTCTCAGGAACTTGCGCCCCAAAGAAGGCTTGGCTTCGTAAACCGTCACGCCGACCCCCGCGCGCGCCAGCCCCTCAGCGGCCATCAGCCCGGCAGGGCCGCCACCAATAACAGCGACTTCATCAATAAGGGGGTCAGACACGATAACGGGGGCAGACATGTGAGGTTTCCAATAAACAATCACCCTGGCGGGTCAGGCTTTCCCGCCAGGGTGACCGCTTTGCAATAAAAGAAGATGCTGTGGTCAGGCGGTAGCCTGGATCTGGTCAATGGCCTGTTCCAGCCTTGCGACGGTGGCAGGGATATCGGCCCATTTGTCCAGGCCGAACAAACCAAGGCGGAAGGTTTTGAAATCGGCGGGTTCGCCGCATTGCAAGGGAACGCCCGCCGCCGCCTGCACACCGACCTGAGCAAATTTCCTGGCGGACTGAATGCCGTCGTCTTCGGTATAGCAAACCACAACGCCGGGCGCCTCGAAGCCGGGCGCTGCCACGCTTTTGAAGCCTTTTTCGGCCAGCATGGCGCGCACCCGGTCGCCCAGTTCCTGCTGAGCCGCGCGCAGATTCTCAAAACCGCGCGCTTCCGCTTGCGCCATGACATCGCGCAGCACCAGCAGAGAATCTGTAGGCATGGTGGCGTGATAGGCGAAACCGCCCTGTTCGTAGGTTTCCATCATTTGCAGCCACTTGCGCAGATCGCATGCAAAGCTGGTGCTGGTTGTGGCATCAATGCGCTGCCGCGCCTGCGCGCTCAACATGACCAGCCCCGCGCTGGCCGGGCCTGACCAGCCCTTCTGCGGCGCACTGATCAGGATATCCACCCCCGCCTTTTGCATATCGACCCAGATGGCTCCAGAAGCGATGCAATCAAGAACAAACATGCCGCCTTCGGCATGAATGGCGTCTGCCACGGCGCGCAGGTAATCGGGCGGCAGCATAATACCCGAAGCGGTTTCCACATGGGCGGCAAAAACGAGATCGGGTTTGTGCTCGCGGATGGCCGCCACCACATCTTCAATGGGCGGCGGCGCAAAAGGCGATTGCGGGCCAGCGGCCTCTTGTGTTGCGGTGAGCACCGTCGTTTTGGCAGGAATGTCGCCCATGTCGAAGATCTGGCTCCAGCGGAAACTGAACCAGCCATTGCGTATGACCAGGCAATGCCTGCCGGTGGCGAACTGCCTGGCAACCGCTTCCATGCCATACGTGCCGCTGCCCGGAACAATAATGGCCGACTGTGCGTTATATACCTGCTTCAGCGTCCGGCTGATGTCGTTCATCACCTGCTGGAAGCGTTTCGACATATGGTTGAGCGCGCGGTCGGTATACACCACAGAATACTCAAGCAGGCCATCGGGATCGACATCGGGCAAAAGACCAGGCATCTCGTTCTCCTTTAATGGAACATGAACCGCTGATTATTGAACGACCATCAAGATTGAGCAATCGGGATAAGCGTCTGATCAGGCCACCCGGTTGGAAGGCTGGCCTCCAGAGAAATAAGCCCCCAGGCCATCGCACAAAAGCCGCCCCATCGCCAGCCGCGTACTTTCTGTAGCGCTGCCGATATGCGGCAGGCCAAATACATTCGGCAGACGCCGGTAGGCAGGATGGATATCGGGTTCGCCCGCGAATACGTCCAGCCCGGCCGCGGCAATGGCGCCGGATTCCAGCGCGGCCACCAGTGCCGTATCGTCGATGATGTCGCCCCGCGCAATATTGCAGACCACCGCCTGGGAGGGCAGGCGGGAAATAATGTCGGCACTCACCAGGCCGCGTGTTTCGGGGCTGGAGGGGCAGGCAACACACAAGAAGTCACTGTGGGCCGCCAGTCCTGCCAGGCTGTCATGATAAATGGCGCCCGCCTCAAGCTCTTTGGCAAGGCGGCTGCGGTTGTGATAATGCACTTCCATGCCAAAGCCGCGCGCCCGCTGCGCAATCGCCCGGCCGATGCGGCCCATGCCCAGCACCCCCAGACGGCGCCCCCAGACATCCACGCCCAGCAACTGGCGCGGTGTCCAGCCCGTCCATTCGCCACTGCGCAGCAAGGCGCTGCTTTCCAGCACACGGCGGGCGGCGCCCAGCATCAACAGGAAGGCGGTATCTGCGCATGATTCGCTCAAGACATCGGGCGTGGCCAGAACGGCGATGCCACGCGCCTTGAGCGCCTCGATATCCATGTGTTCCATGCCAATGGAATAGGTGCACACCACTTTCAGCGTATCGGGCAATTGAGCCACGACATCCGCCTTCAGCAAGTCGGTGGCAGTCAGCACAAGCGCCTGCATGCCTTGCGTGCCTTCCAGCAGCTCTGCCGCGGTCAGCGTGCGGCCTTTATCGTTGCAGCGGGCCTGGAAACGCTCAATAAACAATGCCTGCACGCTTTCAGGAAGGTCGCAGGCAACAAATACACGGGGAGAATCAGTCATGACAACGGTGATGATCGGGTTGAACAATGCGGGACACAACAGGCGCGCCCGGCACACCTGCTGTTATTGCGAAACCGGAGCAGCATCCCTCAGGGGGGCAAGCAGGCCCGGCGGCTGGCTGTAAACCATGAAGACATTCACAATGCTTTCGGCATCAATGCCAAATGGCTGCAGCCGTTTGGCCAAAATGGCAGCGTTGCGCCGGATCTCGTTTTCATCCGGCAACTCGCCAACCGTAGCGATGATGACACGGTTACCCTCCACGCCGGCACGCAAATTGAAAAAATCGCCAAACGCGGCGGCGTAAGTCGCTGACTCACGTTCGTACATATGGCTTTGTGCAAAGGAATTCCCCACCACGACACCATCAGGCGACAGAATGCCCCGCACCTGCTCGAAAAATTCCAGGGTCAGCAAATGGGCCGGAATGTAATCGGCATCAAAAGCGTCCAGCATAACCATGTCGTAGCGGCGGCCTTCTTGCAGAGCCCGTTCAACGAAGGCGCGGCCATCTTCAACAAACACGTGCTGACGGGGGCCGATCTGGTATCCGAAGTAGCGCTGCGCCACCTTCACCACGGCGGGGTCAATTTCGACGCTGTCTATCGTGGCCGCAGGCAGCAGCGTGTGCAAGGCTGTGGGCAGCGTGCCGCCGCCCAGGCCGATGATCAGCACATTCTCAGGCTGAGGGTTGACGAACAGCGCGGACATCATCATGCGCGTGTACTCGAAAACCATTTTGTCGGGGTTGTTCAGCTGAATGCAGGTCTGTCGCCCCCTGCCTTCCATATCGTGGAAATTCATGCAGCGCTCGCCCCGCTCCTCGAACACCACAATGGGCGCGAATTCTGAAGGCTCCGTATGCAATAGACGGTCGCCTTTGACAATATCGCTGACGACCTGCCCGGCCATCGCCAGAGCCAGGGCCAGTACCCCACCAAACAGAACCCAAACTCGCTTTTTCATGGGCCTGATTGGAACACCAATCAGCCACGGAGTCCAAACGATCCGGCGCCATTCAGACACATCAACCACGCAGATTCATCAGATTTTTTACGGGGATTACCATACCTGTCAGAAATATCGGCACAAGAAGTTTCTTATGTAAATATCTGATACTTTTTGATTTCTAATGCGGTTTTCTTCCTCATTAGAAAAGGCCACTCCTTTCTCTTTCGAAACTTCTCCGGCCATATCGCGGAAATAAATGTGTCATGGAACACTCCAACATCATTCATCCCATCATTCCCAGCACCGCTCCCGCAACCGATTTACGCAAGAAGGCCGAAAGCGCCACGGATGCGCGACTGCACGGTTCCGACCTGACGAAAGGCTTTCTGGGCCCGGGCGTCTGGCTCTTCGCGCGCGCCCGCTTTCTTTCCAAAGCCATTCTGATGGGAATTGTTCTCGTCATTCCCCTTCTGGTTCTCATCGTCTGGCAACTCAGTGCCCGCTATAACGACGCCTGGGAAGCCCGCATGCAGGCCACCACCCACCACGTGGAACTTGCGCAAGGGGTGCTCGCCCACTTCCACGCTCAGGAAGTTGCGAATGTACTCACTCGCGAAGAGGCGCAGGAGCTGGCAAAAAACACCATCACCAAGCTGCGTTACAGCAATGATAATTATTTTTGGATACATAATGTATCTTCAATAATGATCACGCACCCCATGAACGTCGCCCTGAACGGCCAGGATCTCAGCCAGATCCGCGATGCGGCTGGGCGCGCATTCTTCCAGGAAATGATTCAGGTCGGTGCCCAGGAAAAAGGGGGCTTCGTCCGGTACCTGTGGCAAAACCCGGGCGAAAGCACGCCCACCGATAAAATTTCCTATGTGCGGCTTTTCAAACCCTGGGGCTGGGTCGTCGGC
>JAAZDZ010000416.1 GCA_012512545.1 Alcaligenaceae bacterium
GAGCAGGCGGTTGAATATGTGAAAAGCGTGTCGCAGGCTTTGGCCCGCACGATGACACAGGTTGGCAGGCGCTGACGCGCCATATCTTCAACCAGAAAAACGGCAAGTGGCGCAAGCATTACGACCTGCGCATTGCCGAACCCATCGCTAAACAGGACGCCACGGTGCTGAAGGGCGCTGAAGCCGTGCTCTGGGCCGGTTTTGAAAGCCTGGCGCAACCTGTGCTGGTGCTGCGCGGCGAAACCTCCGATCTGCTCACCGAGCAAGGGTTGCAGGAAATGCAAAAGCGCAATGTGCTGGCGCGTGGCCTGACATTTTCCGGGGTAGGGCATGCGCCCACCCTGCGCTCTGAAGACCAGGTCGAAGCAGTTGCCGCCTTTTTGCTGGAAGAACAGGCCGGTTGATATCCCCGGCCCGTTACGTAGTTCATGGAGGATGCCATCATCATCTCTGCCGATCTTCATTGCCATTCGACCATGTCCGACGGCGTGCTTGCGCCTGAAGATGTCGCCCGGCGTGCTCACGCCAATGGGGTGACGCTGTGGGCGCTGACCGACCACGACATTCTGGACGGTGTGCCTGCGGCGCGCGCTCAGGCGCAGGCCCTGGGCATGGGTTTTATTGCCGGAGTCGAGATTTCCGTCACCTGGGCAGGCCACACCGTACATATTGTGGGCCTGAATGTTGACGACGCCCACACCGGCCTGGTGGAAGGGCTGCGCAGCATTCGCGAAGGCCGTTCCGGACGCGCTGAGGAAATGGGCCGCAGGCTGGACGCCATGGGCGTTGAAAACAGCTACCAGGGCGCGTTGTCGTATGTCAGCAACCCGGCCCTTATCAGCCGCACGCATTTCGCCCGCTACCTGGTGGAAAAAGGCTATTGCGCCAATTTTCCAGAGGTCTTCAAGCGCTATCTGGGCGAAGATTCCCCCGGCTATGTACCCATGCAGTGGTCGTCGCTGGAACAGGCCGTAAACTGGATTCTGCAAGCGGGCGGGCGCGCCGTCATCGCCCACCCGGGCCGCTACAACTACACCCCGGTGCAGTTTGGCGCCTTGTTCGACCAGTTTCGTGAACTGGGCGGCGAAGCCATTGAAGTGGTGACCGGCAGCCATGCGCCCCACCAGTACAGCGAATACGCCGAGGTGGCGCGCCATTACGGTTTTCTCGCTTCCTGCGGTTCCGATTTCCACAGCCCGGATGAAAACCGCCTCGACCTGGGCCGTCTGCCCGCCATGCCAGCCGATCTCACCCCCGTCTGGCACGATTGGATTCAGATTTGAAGGGTGCTGAAATGAGCAAGGCATTTGTAAAGGAAGACCAGCAACAAGACGACGATGACCTCGAACTGGACGCGTCGCCACTGCCAGCGGGCGCCAAGAACTACATCACCCGCGATGGCTACACCCGTTTGCGGGCCGAACTCGAACACCTGATGAACGTCGAGCGCCCGGATGTCGTTCAAACCGTGTCATGGGCCGCCTCCAATGGCGACCGCTCCGAAAACGGCGATTACCTCTACGGCAAAAAGCGCTTGCGCGAAATCGACCGCCGCATCCGCTTCCTGACCCGCCGCCTGGAAATCGCTGAAGTTGTCGATCCCGCTGCTCAGCCCAACCGCGATCAGGTCTTCTTTGGCGCCACGGTGGTGTATTCCGATTCTGCAGGCGAGGAATTCCGCGTCACCATCGTGGGTGTGGATGAAGCCGAGCCCCTGCAGGGCCGCATCAGCTGGATTTCCCCGGTCGCCCGGGCGCTGACCAAAGCCCATGAAGGCGATACCGTTGTCCTGCGCACACCCGGCGGGGTAGAAGAACTGGATATCCTGGAAGTGCATTACCCCCAGGCGTAAAAAGTCGCCCGTTCAGGCGGCCTGTGGCTGCTGCAAGGCAGGCATTGTCGCGTCTGGGTTGAAAAATATCGCCCGACGCGGGCGGGCGCGGCGCCGCGAGGCTGAGTAAGGGGTAAAATGGCAGGTTCAGTCCATCCTTTGCGCGCACTCCGTACACAGTGAACTCCATTCTGCACTTTTCCGGCTCGGCCGTTCTGTCCTCGTTCCGTCGTGAACAGCTCCTTAAACGTTTCTCGGCCCTTGGCCTGCCTGTCGCGGATATTTCCGGCCAGTACGAACACTACGTCTGGCTTGAATCCCCGCTTGACGCCGCCGCCCAGGGGCAATTGGAGCGCCTGCTCGATTACGGCACTCCATCGGGCAGCAAGCCAGAAGGCC
>JAAZDZ010000038.1 GCA_012512545.1 Alcaligenaceae bacterium
ATATCGAAGAACATCAGCCCCTGGCATTGTGGAATGAAAATGAAATGATCAACACCTGGGGTGAGTCCTTTCTGGCCTATGCGGAAGAGCTGCCGGACGATATCGTGCTGCCCCATCTTAAAGGGCCCGAGGATTCTGAGCGGCTGGTGGTGCAGCGTTATGCAGAAGTGGCCCGCTGGTTCGCCCCTTTGCACTTGCGGGTCAATGAGCTAGAGCTCAGCCCGCGCTATGCCTGGGAGGCCACGTTGTCCGACGGCATGCGCTTGACCCTGGGGCGCGACCCGGCGGCAGATATCGCCGACCCGCATGGCCGCTCCGGCGCCGTGCCGTTTGCGGCCCGTATTGAACGTTTTATTGAAGCATGGCCAAAACTGGCACAAAGCATTAATGGCCGTGAGATTGCCCACGCTGATTTACGTTATCCGAATGGTTTCGCCATTACGTTGGCGCCCGTTACCCCAACACCGAACAAGTAAAACATTATGACCCGTGACATCAAGGACCTGATCGTTGCACTCGACATAGGCACCAGCAAGGTGGTGGCGGTGGTGGCCGAGATCCTGCCGGAAGGCCGTTTCGAGGTTCTGGGCCTGGGCCAGCACGAGTCGCGCGGCATGCGCAAGGGCGTGGTGGTCAATATCGAATCGACTGTGAATTCGATTCAGCGCGCGCTTGAGGAAGCCGAACTGATGGCTGACTGCAAGATTCGCGAAGTCTATACAGGCATTGCAGGCAGCCACATCAGCAGTTTCAATTCCAGCGGCATGGTGGCGGTAAAGGACAAGGAAGTGACGGCGACCGATGTGGCCCGCGTCATTGAAACAGCCAAAGCAGTGAATATCCCCACCGACCAGCAGGTGCTGCATGTGCTGACCCAGGAATTCATTGTGGATTCCCAGGAGGATATCCGCGAACCCATTGGCATGAGCGGCCTGCGGCTGGAAGTACGCGTACACATCGTGACGGGCGCGGTCAGTGCTGCGCAGAACATCGTCAAGTGCGTGCGCCGCTGCGGCCTGGAAGTGCAGGATCTCACTCTGCAGCCTCTGGCTTCCAGCATGGCCTGCCTGACTTCCGACGAAAAAGAGCTGGGCGTGGTGCTGGTGGATATTGGCGGCGGCACCACCGATGTGGCTATCTACACCAATGGGGCGATCCGCCATACAGCGGTGGTGCCCATCGCGGGCGACCAGATCACCAGCGATATTGCGGCCATGCTGCGCACGCCCACCCCGGATGCCGAGGAAATCAAGTTGCGCTATGGCGTGGCCAAGCAGGTGCTGGTCAACCCCGATGAACAGATCGAAGTGCCCGGCCTGGGCGACCGCCCCAACCGTCAGGTCAAGCGCCAGGCGCTGGGAGCCGTGATCGAGCCGCGCGTCGAGGAGCTGTTCGGGTTTGTGCAGCAGGTGGTGCGCGAATCCGGCTACGAGGATCTGCTGGCTTCCGGCGTAGTGCTGACAGGCGGCACCGCGCTGCTGCCCGGCATTGTCGAACTGGCTGAAGATGTATTTCTGAAACCGGTGCGCATCGGCATACCTGCCTATGAGGGCAGCCTGGCCGATGTCATGCACAATCCGAGATTTTCCACTGTGATGGGTTTGCTGCAGGAAGCCCGCATACAGCGCGCGCGAGGCCGTAAGGTCGCGCAACAGAAGGGCAGCTTTGCCACCCTGCTGGCGCGCATGAAGGAGTGGTTCATGAATTAGGGCCGTTGGCTCTATGGGCAAGCCTGCGCGCTTGTCCGTGGACGTGTTTCAAATCAGGTGCGAGCCCAGCTGGCATCTGGTTTGAAAACCATCCACACAGTAGTACTGGGGAACTGAACTTTTGATTTACATGGATAGATGTGAAGGAGTCCAATCATGATGAATTTTGAAATGCTCGATACCAGTGCCAGCGGCACGGTCATCAAAGTGGTCGGTGTGGGCGGCGCAGGCGGCAACGCAGTGGGCCACATGATTCAAAGTGGTGTGCAGGGAGTGGAGTTCATCTGCTGCAACACCGATGCGCAGGCGCTGGCTGCGTCTGAAGCGCAAGTGCAGATCCGCCTGGGCCGTACCGGCCTGGGCGCGGGAGCCAAGCCCGAACAAGGCCGCGCGGCAGCGGAAACCGCCCGTGAGGAAATCCGCGCGGCTCTCAATGGCGCGCACATGGTTTTCATCACTGCCGGCATGGGCGGCGGCACCGGCACGGGCGCCAGCCCGGTAGTGGCTGAAGTCGCCAAGGAGCTGGGTATTCTGACAGTGGGCGTGGTGACCAAGCCCTTTTCGTTTGAAGGCAACAAGCGCATGAAAATGGCGGAAGAAGGCATTGCCGATCTGTCCCGCCATGTGCATTCGCTGATTGTCGTTCTGAACGAAAACCTCTACGACCTGCTGGATGAGGATGCGACTCAGGAAGACTGCTTCAAGTCTGCCGATGACGTACTGCACAACGCTTGCGCGGGCATTGCCGAAATCATCAATGTGGAAGGTAACGTCAACGTTGACTTTGAAGACGTGAAAACCATCATGGGCGAGCAGGGCCAGGCCATGATGGGCACGGCCATGGCAGCGGGCGCTGATCGCGCGCGCGTTGCCGCAGAGCAGGCCATCGCCTGCCCGCTGCTGGAAGGCGTGGATCTGCATGGTGCCCGCGGCATGCTGGTGAACATCACCTCCAGCCGTTCGCTGAAGATGCGCGAAACCCGCGAAATCATGGAAACCATCCGTGGCTACGCTGCTGAAGACGCAACCGTTATCTTCGGTAACGCCTATGATGATTCCATGGGCGAAAACCTGCGTGTGACTGTGGTCGCAACAGGTCTGGGTCGTCAAAATGCCCGCCCGCAACTGGTGCACAACAATGCTGAAGTGCTGCGCACCGGCACGGATGACAGCCCGGTTGAACATCAGGATCTCGATGTTCCATCGGTCTTCCGCAACCCCCGCAGCCAGGCTTCGGCTCAGGTGCGCGCGCTGGAAACCGCAGGTATGGATCACTACGACATCCCGGCGTTTCTGCGCAAACAGGCTGACTAAGAACCGGGCCTTGCCAGGCTTTAAGTTCTTCCTTCACATGTCTGGCGGCGGCTGAGGCCGCTGCCGGACACCCCAAGGTGTGCTTCCTTTCCCCGGGAGGCGCACCTTGGCTGGGCGTGCCCAACCGCGAAATGTAACGTTTCCGTGTGAAATCGTATCGGTTCATCTCGCGGGCCGTCATCCCAATACAACTTGCTCCGCTTTGCAGTCCATTGAAACAGAACAAATTTCGTGGTAAACCCGCGCTCCGGTTACAATGGGTGCTGAAATAATCACAACGGCCTACTCATGCTACGTCAACGCACCATACAGAAAACGATATCCACCAAAGGCGTCGGTCTTCATTCCGGCCGCCGTGTCGAGCTTACGCTGCGGCCCGCCGCGCCCGACACTGGTATCGTGTTCCATCGCGTCGATCTGCCAGAGGTCGTAAGCCTTCCCGCCAAGGCAGATCAAGTTGGCAATACCCGTCTGGCTTCAGTGTTGCAGCAGGGCGATGTCCGCGTGTCTACTGTCGAACACCTGATGTCGGCGCTGGCTGGCCTGGGCATAGATAACCTGCACAT
>JAAZDZ010000417.1 GCA_012512545.1 Alcaligenaceae bacterium
ATGTCAGGCTGACTACACCTACGAAGACCGTACTTTTTATGTGTGCCCTCAGTGCGCGCACGAATGGTCGGCCAGCGAAGCCAGCACCGCTGAAACCGCTGAAAAGGTTTACCGCGACTCCGCCGGAAACGTGCTTCAGGATGGCGATACTGTTACTGTCATCAAGGATTTGAAACTCAAAGGGTCGAGTGGCGTCGTCAAAATGGGCACCAAGGTCAAGAATATCCGTCTGGTGGATGCCGACCACGACATCGACTGCAAGATCGACGGCTTTGGCCCCATGAGCTTGAAAACGCAATTCGTGAAGAAAATCTGATACCGACACGCGCTATCCGCGGGACGACATCAACCGGCAATGCCAGCAGCACGCAGGCGTTCCTCAGGCCATAACGCAAAGTGCACCAGAGAATTCCCACGATCCAGACACAATGAACCAATCCAAGATTCATTTTCAGCTTCTGCTGCCATCCAGCGTTGATCATCTCATCACCCAGCCCGTTGGCAAGTTGCTCCCGGTTTCCGCCCAGGAAACCGAATCAACGACGTTCACGGCTCTGGATTGCTTCGATCAGCCCTTGCGCCATTCTGGCCGCCTGCTGCTGGAAATCGACGGCGATTTCGAGCTGCTGCGCGATGACGGGCCACTGGTTTTCCAATCGGCCACCGGCCAGCCCCGCTTCATCAACGATTTTGCCGATGGCCCCCTCAGGCAGGCTTTATCTGACCTTTCGCCCCTGCGAAAATTGCTGCCAGTTGGCGCGGGCACCCGGCAGCAGATGCTCCTGGCTTTCATTGACGACGAAGGCAAGACCCACTGCCGCGCCCGCCTGCTGAAATTCGCAAGCGAAACAGGCCCCAAGTTCAGCCTGGTGGAACTGCAGGGCGTCAGGGGTTATGGGAAATCACTGCAACAGCTGCGCGCCCACATCGAACGCCTGGGCGGTGCTCAGGTGGACTGCGGCGCCCTGTACAAGCAGCTGTTCCCCACCCTGGCGCTCTACAACGCCAAAGCTGAAATCGCCATCCACAGCAGCGAAACCGCCTTCGATGCCGCCAATAAAATCATTGCCAGCTGCCTGCCCATCATGCAAGCCAACGAAGCGGGCATCATGGCGGACCACGATACGGAATTTCTGCACGATTACCGGGTGCAGCTGCGCAAGATACGTTCAGTTCTGAGCCTGTTCAAAGGGGTGTACGACGATGCCCAGACGGCGGATCTGAAAGCCCGGTTTTCTGCCCTGGCGGCCCCTACCGGGCGTTTGCGCGACCTTGACGTCTATCTGCTTGAGCGCGACACCTATCACGATTACCTGCCGGAAAGCCTGCACGACGGGCTGGATGCTTTGCTCGACCTGTTCAGCGATGAAAGAGCCTCTGAACAGGAAAAGCTGTCGCAGCATTTACGCAGCGCCGCATACAAGCGCGAGGTCAACCGCCTGGCCAAACTTTTCAAGCGCCAGAAAGATCTCGCGCCCGGCCCCAATGCCGATCAGTCCGCGCATGACTACGCCTGCGAGCAGATCTGGCAACATTACCGCAAAGTCCGCAAAGCGGCTCTGCGCATCGGCCCCGACACGCCTGATGAAGAAGTCCACGACCTGCGCATCCGCTGCAAGAAACTGCGCTATCTTATTGAGTTCTTCAGCACGGTCTTCCCAAAGCCTGCCCTGAACAAGTTGCTGAAGCCCCTGAAGCGTTTGCAGGACAATCTTGGCCTGTTCAACGATTATTCCGTTCAGCAAGAAAGCCTGCAGGCGTTTCTGCAGAAACCGGGAAGCGGCAAAGGCGATTCCGACCTGTCTATTGCCCAAAGTGTAGGAGCGCTGATCGCGGTGCTGCATGGCCGCCAACTCGAAGAACGAAATAAGGCGCTGGTCAGCCTTGCGCGTTTCAACAGGCCCGACGTGCAACAGACATTCAGCGATCTCTTTCAAAACCGGAAGGACGACACATGAAAATCATTGCCTGCTACTCGAACAAGGGCGGCGTTGGCAAGACAGCGGTTGCGGTCAATCTGGCCTATGCGCTGGCTGCTGATGGTTCCCGTGTATTGCTGTGCGACCTCGACCCCCAGGGCGCCTCAAGCTTCTACTTCCGCATCAAGCCCTCCAAGAAGCTGACGGACACGGCGTTCTTCAAGGATGTCAAAAAATTCACCGATGCCATTCGCGGCAGCGATTACGAAAACCTCGATATCCTGCCCGCCAACATGGATTTCCGGGAGTTCGACATCTTTCTATCGCGCATGCGCAATAGCCGTTCGCGTCTGAAGAAAGCCCTGAAGGCCGTCGAAAAGGATTACGACTACATCCTGCTGGATTGCCCACCCAGTATTTCCGTCTTGTCTGAAAACGTCTTCCGCTGCTCCGATCTTGTGCTCGTACCGGTCATTCCCACCACCTTGTCGCAACGCACATTTGAGCAACTGCTGGACTTTTTCAAGGACAACAAGCTGCAAACCCAGAAACTGCGCGGCTTTTTCTCCATGGTGCAAAGCGTCAAGAAGCTGCATGGCGAAACCATGACGGAAATGACATCCACTCACAAGAAGCGCTTCCTGAAAACGCCTATTCCCTTCTCATCGGATGTTGAACGCATGGGCGTGCAGCGCGCGCCGGTTGTGGCCAGCGCCCCCAATTGCAGTGCGAGCAAAGCCTACCGCGCCCTGGCCGCCGAAATCAAAGGGGTTTGCCCCGATTCTTGAAAACCGGGACAAACCCCTGTTAAAAAAACGGCGCCAGTTTTTGCTGGCGCCGTTTTTTATTGCTGTTACTGCCCTTCCAGGAAGCTCTTGAGCTTGTCGGCCCGGCTGGGGTGGCGCAGCTTGCGCAGCGCCTTGGCCTCGATCTGGCGGATGCGTTCACGGGTGACATCGAACTGCTTGCCGACTTCCTCAAGGGTTTGATCGGTACTCATTTCGATGCCGAAGCGCATGCGCAGAACCTTGGCTTCACGCGGGGTAAGGGAGTCAAGAACTTCCTTGACCACATCGCGCATGGAGCCATGCAAGGCAGATTCAGCCGGCGACAGCGTGCCGACGTCCTCGATGAAATCGCCCAGGTGGGAATCGTCATCGTCGCCAATGGGAGTTTCCATGGAAATGGCCTCTTTGGCGATTTTAAGGATCTTGCGAACCTTGTCTTCCGGCATATCCATTTTCTGCGCAAGGGTGGCCGGATCGGGTTCGGCTCCGGTTTCCTGCAGAATTTGGCGATTGATGCGATTCATCTTGTTGATGGTTTCAATCATGTGCACCGGAATACGAATGG
>JAAZDZ010000418.1 GCA_012512545.1 Alcaligenaceae bacterium
GCCACCAGCATGTACAGGAACTGCGGGCTTTCGTAGATTTCCTTGGTGACGCGGTTCTGAACCAGGTATTTGCCTTCCAGCTGCTTGACTGCGGCATAAGAGAAATTCATGTCGCGCCAGTGGTCGATATGGCTGTTGAGCTCGTCGAATTCTGTGCGGCTGTAGTCGGCCAGCAGGTGAGCGTCGTACTTTTCCATTTCAGTGAGCCGCTGAACGTGGTCGTACAGGTGGGGCGGCTCGAACTGACCATAGGCGATTTTACGCAGATGGAAGATGGCCAGGCGGGCGGCCAGGTATTGATAATCGGGCGAGTCTTCCGAAATGAGGTCGGCCGCCGATTTGATGATGGTTTCGTGGATGTCGCTGGTGCGAATGCCGTCGTAGAACTGAATGTGTGAACGCAGCTCGACCTGGGAAACCGAAACATTGTTCAGATCTTTGGCCGCCCAATCGACGACGCGGTGGATTTTGTCCAGGTCAATCGGTTCGGTGCGGCCGTCACGCTTGGTGACATTCAGTGTCTTTGGCTGGTTCATGTGCTTAAACCCTTAAGTATCTTCGGACGAATGGCGATGGCCGGTCTGACGCGCTGGCCAGGGCTCTGAAACCCGGAAAGCCTTGATTTATGGGCAAAATCAAGGCTTTTTTTATTGGGGAAAGAGCGAGAGGGCGCTACTAAATGTAGTGCAGATAATATCATAACCCCCTACATATTGTGTTTTTGTTACCAGGCGTGAGCGTTGGATTTGGCGCGGTTGCACAAGGCGAAAACCCAGTAGCTGCGCGGCTTTCAGCCTTCCAGGGTGGAGGACGCCGGTGCGGGCGCGGGCAGGTTGGTCCAACGGTAAGAGGCCGTGTCAAGTTATACTTGAAGACTTGACCATTGCTTCTTCAGATCAGGCGGCTGCAGTCGCCCTCATCATGCATTCATCGTCCCCAACTGATGCGCCTCCTCTCATACGCCTGGTGGAGGTCAGCAAGACGTTTGTACTTCCGGATGGCGGCACATTCAATGCCGTGCGTCCTGTTTCGCTGGATATCGCCCAGGGGCAGATATTCGGGCTGATCGGGCGCAGCGGCGCGGGTAAATCTACGTTGCTGCGGCTGATCAACCTGCTGGAACGGCCCGATGACGGCAAAGTGCTGCTGAATGGCGAAGATCTCACCCGGCTGTCAAAGAAGCAGCTGCGCATTGCCCGACAGAATCTGGGCATGATTTTCCAGCAGTTCAATCTGCTGCAAAACGCCACGGTTTACGAAAACGTCGCTTTCCCCCTTACCCTGCATGGCCGCTTCAACAAGAAGGCGCTGCAGGAACGCGTGCATGAATGCCTGGCGCTGGTGGGCCTGAGCGACAAACTGCAGCACTACCCTGCGCAGTTGTCTGGCGGCCAGAAGCAGCGCGTGGCCATCGCCCGCGCTCTGGCGCCGCGCCCGCAGGTGCTGCTGTGCGATGAGCCCACTTCCGCCCTGGATGCCGACACTACGCGCACCGTGCTGGATACGCTGCGCGATATCAACCAGAAGCTGGGTGTCACCATTGTGATCGTCACCCACGAATTGCCGGTCGTGCAGGCGCTTTGCACGCGCGTGGCCGTTCTGGAAAGCGGCGAGCTGGTTGAGCAATTCGATACCGATGATCACTCTGCGCCGCGC
>JAAZDZ010000419.1 GCA_012512545.1 Alcaligenaceae bacterium
GGTGTGGTGTTTTCCGACGACCTCACCATGGAGGGCGCGACCGTGGCTGGCGACATACTCGCCCGTGCCCAAGCCGCGCTGGGCGCCGGCTGCGACATGGTCCTGGTGTGCAACCGCCCCGATCTGGCCGATGAGCTCCTTGAACGGCTGGTCTTCACGCCTTCTGCGGCGTCGGTTGCGCGTCTGCGTCGCCTGATGCCGCGTCTGGCGGTACCAGACTGGAACGCCTTGCAGTGCAATTCGCAATATCAGCATGCCCGACGAATTCGATCTGAAATCCTTTCTGGCTGACCTGCCCAACCTGCCGGGCGTCTATCGTCATCTTGACGCTCAGGGCGAGGTGCTCTACGTAGGCAAGGCGCGGGACCTCAAGCGGCGCGTCAGTTCGTACTTCCAGAAAACGTCTTCCAACAGCCCGCGCATTGCCCATATGGTGGCGCGGGTGGAACGGGTGGAAGTCACGGTCACGCGCAGCGAGGCCGAGGCGCTGCTGCTTGAAAACAACCTGATCAAGCGCCTCAAGCCCCGCTACAACATCCTGTTTCGGGATGACAAATCCTATCCCTATCTGATGTTCAGCGGGCACGAATACGCCCGCATTGCCTATTACCGTGGCGCGACCAGCCGCAAGGGGCGTTTTTTCGGCCCGTATCCCAATAGCTGGGCGGTGCGTGAAACCATACAGATTCTGCAGAAGGTTTTCCGGTTGCGTACCTGTGAGGACAGTGTTTTCGCCAACCGGTCGCGTCCCTGTCTGCTGTACCAGATCGGGCGTTGTTCGGCGCCCTGTGTGGGGCATATTTCGTTGGCCGATTATCAGGCCGATGTCGAACGCGCTATCAGTTTTCTCGATGGCCAGGCCGATGAGGTGCTGAAAGACATCGAGGCCCGCATGTTCGCGGCTTCCGAGCGCCTGGATTTCGAGCAGGCGGCCTTGCTGCGCGACCAGATGGGCGCGCTGTCGCGGGTGTTGCAGCAGCAATCCATGGAGCAGATCGGCCAGGACGACGTCGATATCATCGGTGTGGTGGCGCTGGGAGGGCGGACTTGCGTGAACCTGGCCATGGTGCGGGGCGGCAGGCACCTGGGCGACAAGGCTTTCTTCCCTTCGCACACTGTGGATGACAGCCCGGCGGATGTATTGGCGGCGTTCGTGGCGCAGCACTATATCGACACCAGAATACCACCGGTGCTGGTGTCTTCACACAAGCTGCCCGACGCCAATCTGCTGGCCTTGCTGGCTGAACAGACCGGCCTCAAGGCGCGTCTCATCATTCGTCCGCAGGGCCTGCGCAAGACCTGGCTGGAACAGGTAATGAAGAATGCCGAGCTGGCGCTGATGCGTTCTCTGAGTGAGTCCAGCGCGCGCGAGGCCCGCACCCTGGATCTGGCCGAAACCCTGGCGCTGGATACAGACGCCGCCTCCTTGCAGGCTTTGCGGGTGGAATGCTTTGACATCAGCCATACGGCAGGAGAAGCCACGCAGGCATCGTGCGTGGTGTATCAGCATCATGATATGCAGCCTTCCATGTACCGGCGCTACAACATTGCGGGCATTACGCCGGGCGACGATTACGCCGCCATGCGCCAGGTGCTGTCGCGGCGCTTCACGCGGGTGGCCGACGGCGATGCGCCTTTGCCCGACATCGTGCTGATAGACGGCGGCAAGGGGCAGGTGGAAGTCGCGCGCCAGGTATTCGTTGAGCTGGGCCTGGATACCAGTGTGCTGGTGGGTGTAGCCAAAGGGGAAGGGCGCAAGGTCGGCCTGGAAACCCTGATTTTCGCGGATGAGCGGGAACCGCTTTTGCTTGGCGTAGAATCACCCGCTTTGCTGCTTGTGGCGCAGATTCGCGACGAGGCCCATCGCTTCGCCATTACTGGCATGCGGGCCCGACGCGCCAGGGCGCGCACGGTTTCGCGCCTGGAAGAAATAGAAGGGGTGGGCGCCCGGCGCCGCCAACGATTGCTGGCCCGTTTTGGGGGCTTTTCCGGTGTGGTCGATGCCAGCATTGATGATCTTCGTTCTGTCGAAGGCATCTCTGCCGAATTGGCTGAACGCATCTATCATGCCCTGCGATGAGCAGGGCCGACTCAGCTTGAGGTAGTATTCCACCTATGCCATTCAATCTGCCTATTGCCCTCACGTGGTTGCGCATTGCGATGATTCCTTTAATCGTTGCGCTTTACTACATCCCCGTCAGTTGGATGTCCGAGACCGTGCGCGATGCGGCGGGTGCGGCTTTCTTTATTGTCGCCGCGCTCACCGACTGGTTCGATGGCTGGCTGGCGCGGCGCTGGAATCAAACCTCGAGCTTCGGCGCCTTTCTCGATCCGGTGGCCGACAAGCTCATGGTGTGCGCAGCTTTGCTCATTTTGCTGAACCTTGATCGGGTCGATGCCTTCATCGCTCTTATCATCATCGGGCGCGAGATCACGATTTCCGCCTTGCGCGAATGGATGGCCAAAATCGGCGCCAGCGGCAGTGTGGCGGTACACCGTCTGGGCAAGTTCAAGACGGCAGCGCAGATGGTGGCGATTCCCTGCCTGTTGTACTGGCAGCCCCTGTACGGCATTCCTACCGATCTCGTCGGGCAGGCCCTCATCGTGGTGGCGGCCGTGCTGACTGTGTGGTCGATGTGTTATTACCTGAAGCGGGCGTGGCCGGAAATCCGCAACCGCACGGGGCAATCGTAGGAGCGTGCGGCAATGAGTGTGTCGGTCCAGGCTATTGCTTCCATGAATAGCGCCGTAGTCAGGCGGCGCGATTGGTCCATCA
>JAAZDZ010000420.1 GCA_012512545.1 Alcaligenaceae bacterium
CACCAAGGGCTTGCCTGAGCGTTTCAAGGCTTATGCGCTGTTACTGGAGCAGCACCCTGAACTGCACGGCGATGTGCAACTGGTGCAGATCGCACCGCCGTCACGCACCGATGTGCCCGCCTACGTAGAGCTCAGGCATCAACTGACATCCCTGACCGGCGAAATTCTGGGCCGTTTTGGCAAGTTGGATTGGCAGCCTCTCATTTATGTGGAACGCCAGCATGACAGGCATGAGCTCATGCCTTTATATCGGCAGGCCCGGGTAGGGCTGGTCACACCCTTGCGTGATGGCATGAATCTGGTTGCCAAGGAATTTGTTGCGGCCCAGGACCCTGACAACCCGGGGGTGCTGGTGTTGTCGCGTTTTGCCGGGGCGGCCTGCCAGCTGGACGGCGCCTTGCTCGTGAATCCGCACGACCCGGGCGAAATGGCTGAAGCCATGCGGCAAGCCTTGCTCATGCCCCTGGAAGAACGCCGTGCCCGCTATCAGCGCATGTGGGCGGTCCTGTGTGCGGCTGATATCGAAGGCTGGCGATCGCGCTATCTGCGGGATTTACGCCAATGCGTGGATCGCTTTTCCCCTGTGAAAGGGGCTGAGCGCAGTGGCGGATCGCAAGTAAAGAAAGGATTGGATGCCTTGATCAAGGAGTTGCCAGAAACTCGCTGACTACCCGGTTCCGGCCGCCTGCCTTGGCTTGGTAAAGCAGTTTGTCGGCCTCTTCAAAGATGCGATTCATAGGCTGTTCACTGCTGAGCTCGAATTCCACCACCCCGGCGCTGATGGTGAATTGCACAGGTGTGTCACTGTCTTGGCAGAAGATGTTTTCCTGCACGGCGAGGCGTATGCGTTCGGCCAGTGCGGTGATGTTCCCCTGTATTTCTGGGGTGGTAAGCCCGAGAATCAGGAATTCTTCGCCACCCCAGCGAAACAATACGTCTTCCTGGCGTATGTGCTGTTTGAGGCAAGCTCCCAGTTCTATCAGCACCTGGTCACCAAAAAGATGGCCGTACTGGTCATTGATGCGCTTGAAGTGGTCAATATCAAGAATGATCACCCCCATGTTCTTCTTGTGGCGCTTCGCCAGGGCGACTTCTCTTTCGAAGACAGGAACGAGGGTGGTGCGATTGCGTAGTTTGGTCAGGGTGTCGTGACTGGCAAAATTGCTGATGGATTCGTCTATGCAGCGCAGCAGGATCTGACCGATGGTGCGCGATGCGCTTTCCAGGTCATCAAGCAGGCTGAAGATATGTTCCGTGCGCTGCTGCATGACTTCTTCACGAACCTGCGCAGCCAGATCGTGCACCTGGTGGTGGGCAATTTCGAGGTGGTTCAGCTGGTCAGCGGGGATGGCGGATCGGCCACCATTGTTCAACCAGACGGACAGGCGGCATTCAGTGCTGCTCGGGATGTGGGCAATATTCTTGATGTCGCGGCCCAGTATCAAAGAGATGGCTTCGTACATCCACTGCATGTGGTCTTTGCAGGCTTGTACCAGATCTTCGGGAAGGTTGGCCGCCAGCAGTGAAAATGCATGGTGGATGCGCATCTCTTCGTATTCGGATTTTTCCTAGACTGCGTGCAGCTTGCTACCCAGCTGATGAATCTTGACAGCCACCACTCTGGCAATTTCGACTACCAACCCCAAGGTGCGTTGTACATGGGGTCTGCCCAAAGGGGCGGCGTATTCCTGCAGCGTCTGGCAAATGCGGCCCAACAGGAGCAACACATCGTTGATATCGAGTTTGAGGAGATACCACTTCAGACTCTGGCGATACAAGACCGCATGGAAACGATCTTCATATTTGCCGGACACCAGCGTGCAAAAAAATTCGGTGATCAGCAGATGCTGCCTGGCATGGGGTGTGGCGAAATTGTGCGTATCGGCCCAGGCAAGGGTGCTTGCGTGGAAGCGTTCATGATGCTGTTGCAGATAAGGCTGAGACTGCTGGATCTCGAATTCGTCTTCGGGCCGGATTTCCAGCAGGGCCTTCATTGCAGGTATTTTTTTGTACATGTGCTCGCCGTTGTGAACAGAGCCCGCATCCCATTGAGACTTTCCGGGCCATGCAAGCGAAACGGGCTTTCCGTCATCGGAAAGCCCGTTGTCGATCGGCTTGATTTTAGCCTTTTTGCGTAATAACGTTCAGCTCAACACGGCGGCGATGGCCTTGGCTACATAATCAATATTATGGCTGTTGAGCGCCGCTACGC
>JAAZDZ010000421.1 GCA_012512545.1 Alcaligenaceae bacterium
ACTGAACAAAGCGCCCATGATGCGCCGGGCGCGATTGGTCTTGGTCATACTGATTTCTCTGATAACGTGTGGCCTGATGGCCGATGCGTGGCTGGAAAACGGGCGGATTCGCCGCGCCACACACGTAAATGATAACGATTAGTAATTGTATCACCAATGAAATTCATCTTGGCCGGGCAACGGCATTTTTTCAGACGAACCCAAAGGGCGCGCGCGATATTTCTGCCGCTATCTCATGCGACAATGTTGCTTTCCGAATTTTCCCGGTAGGCAATCATGTTCAGCGATGTGCTGTATTTTGTACTCAACGTCCTGTTCTCGCTATTTGGCATCGCGCTCATCATCAGGGCCTGGATGTACGCCATCCGGCTGCATCCCTTCAACCCTTATTCCCAGGCGGTACTGCGCGCCACGAACTGGCTGGTCAGCCCTTTGCGCAATCTCATCAAGCCTTCAAACCGGGTCGATTGGCCATCGCTGATCGCCTGCTGGCTGACCGCTCTGGTTTACCTGCTGCTGATGTGGCTGATACTCACCAGCCAGCTCCCCTCTGGCGAAGCCCTGGCCCGCTCGCTGGTCGCGGCCGTCGTCACAATGACCAAATGGGCATTCAATGTGGTGCTGTGGGTCACCCTGATTCAGGCGATACTTTCATGGGTGAATCCCTTGGCGCCCATCATGCCTTTGCTGCATACACTTACCGCGCCGCTGCTTGACCCTATCCGCCGCCTCATGCCCAACCTGGGCGGGCTCGATCTCTCGCCATTGGTGCTTCTGGTACTGGCCCAAATAGCCATCATGGTGCTGCAACGTTTCGCCTTCACGCTTTTCGGCGTGTAGAAAGCATTAAAAAAACCCCGACACCTGATCTGGGTGACGGGGTAAAGGTGCTCGCCGGAACATAACACCCGGCAGCACTCAGTGCCTTGTGCTCAATACATGGGCGCAACCCGGGTTGGGCCGCCGCCGCTGATTACACGCACCCGCTGGCCTACATTGATGGCCACATCGGCTTCCTGCGCAATGACGCGTGTTTCGCCGTTATCGAGCCGCACGGTGATTTCCAGCCCGGCCGATTTGCCCATCTGGTGCTCAACGGCATCACCTGCCAGGGCACCCAGCAGACCGCCCCCGATTGTGGCCAGAACCCGGCCGCTGCCGCCACCAATGCCGCTTGCCGCCACGCCGCCAAGCGCGCCGCCTGCCAGTGTGCCCGCGCCAGTGGTGCGGTCTTTCTGAATTACCACATTGCGTACCGCCTCGACAGTGCCCAGCCGCACAATCTGTTCGCGCTGCGCCTGGTCGTAGCTATACACCGAGCTGGAGGCGCTCTGGTGGGCACAACCCGCCAGCACGGCCAGCGAACCGGCTACGGCCATTGCGGCAAGCCAGCGCCGCGAGGCCCGACCGGGGTTTGAATCATGCTTGATCGACGTCGTATTCATATGTCGCTCCTGTGCCTTTGCTGCCACTCTACAGGCCCATGCCGTAGTGGTCTTGCAGCATTGCTTCAATGTGTTGACGGGCAGGCCGGTGATTCTGCGGCCCTCGGGAGGCCACCTTGATGCTGCCCATGATGTTTCCTAGTTTACATGCGTCCCGCAAGTTCCAGCCACGGGTCAGACCGTGCAACAACCCTGCGCGGTGAGCATCGCCACAGCCGGTGGGGTCAACCACATCGGCCACCTTGATGACCGGCACTTCAGTACGCTCGCCCTCTTCGTACACCACCGACGCTTCGCTGCCATGCGTGACAATTACGCCTTGCAGACCTTTGGCAATATCTTCCATATTCTTGCCCGTGCGCTGCACCACCACGCTGGCTTCATATTCGTTGACACAAAGTATGGAAGCCATTTCCAGCATCCGTTGAATGTCATCGCCATCGAACAGTGGCATGGCCTGCCCCAGGTCAAACACAAAAGGAATCCCCCCTGCGTGCAGACGCCGGGCATGTGCAAACATGCCGTCCTTGGAGTCCGGCGCAATAATGCCCCAGGCTGCCTGCTGGCCGCTGATATCGTTATCCGCCGATCTTTCCATGGCGCCGGGGTGGAAAGAAGCGATCTGGTTGTTATCGAGATCGGTAGTGATGAAGCACTGCGGGGTGTACATGTCGGGCAGCACCCGCACCAGGCTGGTGTCAATCCCCATTTGCTGCATGTATTCCAGATAATCGGCTGCATCGCTGCCCACGGTTCCCACCGGCACTGGCTTACCGCCCAGCAAGCTCAGGTTGTAGGCGATATTGCCCGCGCAGCCACCATACTCCTTGCGCAGACTGGGAACGAAAAAAGACACACTCAAAGACTGAATGCTGTCAGCCAGAATGTGCTCCTTGAAGTGCCCTTCGAAAACGGCAATGGTATCGAACGCGATCGAACCACAAATCAGGACTTTTTCAGACATGTTGTCACTCATACTCAGGGAAAGAATTTATCCAGCTGGTAGCCATTGGCCTGCAAGCCACGTACCGCCACCGGCAGTTGAACCTTGATTTCGCTGCCCGCGACAAACGGACCTTGCCGCAATTCGGCGGGCACCCAGATATCAGGGGCAAGATTGCGCCGCACCACCACCGTGCCCGACGCGTCTTTGAGATCAAGAACAAGGGTCGGCCATTCCTGCGGCTGCTCGTGCGTATTGCGTATTGTCACTTCCAGAACCAGGCTGGATATGTCGTCATCCGACGAACCGCTGGCGCGCAGGGCGGAGCCGGTAATGGCAATCGCCTCGATGCGCCGCTCATATGGCACCCCACACCCCAGCCGCTCGCAAGCCATTTCCAGTGAAGGCCGCAGGCCGGGGAAGGCGCCCGCCAGCTGCGCCCGGTACACGTACACGCCTTGCAAGACCAGCAATATCAGCCCGCACAGGGTCAGCAAAGCCCAAACCGGCGTCATCCAGGCTCGCTGCCGACGCGCGTCAGCCATGAATTCGGGCTGGTAACGCTCTGAGCGCCGTTCTTCGCGGGGCTCCACAAACAGATAATCGTCTGTATCAGCAGCATCTTCCGGCTGGCTGCCCGACCGAACAGCCGGAGCCTTCAACAGGTGATCCTCACGCTGCTTTTCTGGCCGCGCTGCAGGGGCTGATATCGTGAAATCGGGAGCCGCTGTCGCAGGAGCTCGCCGGCCGCCGCGCTGGCGCAATACCGACGGCACCCTGGGCTCATCGTCGTCCAGCGCAGCTCCCAGAGTGGGCACAGAGGAAAAAGACGGTTCTTCCGGCGGTGTGGCAGAGGCCCGGCCAGCCGCCGTGTCACTTATTGAGAAGGGCTGAGCAGGTTCCGGGCTGTCGATCTGAAAGCGCTCAGACGACGGAATAATGAATTTTCCGGGTGTGGAATCAGGCTGATCAACCGCCCAAGAAGCATTGCCTGACCCAATGTCTTCGGACATTGGTGGCATAGTGGGTTCAACCACTGACTGCCTGGCGCCGCCCTGCTCTGCCGGGCGGGAAGGCTCGCCAGGCACAGCCGCCTCGAAACCATCAAAAATATGCGCACACTGGATGCAGCGGATATAACCTTTGCGAAGCTGCAACTGCTCCAGGGAAACCGGGAAAACGGTTTCGCATTCGGGGCAGCGTGTAGTCAGCTCCATGCTCATCTCACCAGCGGCTCAAACCGCCGCGCGGCGGCCATGCAGGCAGACCCAGCCATCGCGAGCGCCCCAGACCTCCATTTGCAGCCATGGCGCATAAGCGGCTGCGACGTCTTCAGCCTGGCGCTCCAGCACGCCTGAGAGCACCAGACTGCCGCCCGGCGCCACCCGGTTTGCCAGCATGGGCGCCAACACTTTAAGGGGATTGGAAAGAATATTGGCTACCACGACCTCGAACTGCCCGGCGCCAAAGGCATCGGGCAGGCAGGCGTGGAGAGTCACCTGATTATTCAGCGCGTTATCGCGGGTAGATTGCACGGCCTGCTCGTCGATATCGACAGCATCCACGCGAGCTGCGCCCAACTTGGACGCAGCAATGGCCAGAATGCCTGAACCGCAACCGTAATCCAGCACTGTCGCGCCCTTGGGCAGGCTGTCTGCCAGCCATTCCAGGCACAAATGAGTGGTGGGGTGGCTGCCCGTGCCAAAAGCCAGGCCGGGGTCGAGCTCGATACGAATGGCCTCGCTTTGCGCGGCGTCGTTAATAGCGAGTTCGGGGTCGTCGGCGTGCCAGCTTGGAATGATCCAGATGCGCTCGCCCGCCTGAATAGGGCCAAACTGCGATTGTGTCAGGCGCACCCAGTCTTCATCGGGAACCTCGCGCACCCGCCATTGGTCATCGGCAACGGGTACACCAGAAAGATCGGCCAATTGTTCGAGCACCTGGGCCGGGTCCAGCCCATCGGGCAACAATGCCACTACGCGGTTATTGCGCCATGCCTGCACGGAAGGTTCCAGACCTGGCTCGCCGTAGAGCGGCGTTTCGCTCTGCGTATCGCTATCGGCGTCTTCGACCGACACCGCCAGCACGCCGATATCCAGCAGAATATCGGAAAGGGATTCTGCTTCTGCTTCGGGACAGCTTAAAACCAGTTCACGCATGTTTTCTTCCGTGAACAAGCCCGGGACGAACCCGGGCCTGCGCAATCAGGCCCGCCGCTCAGGGCCTCTGGGACAACTTGTGCTCAAGATAATGGATGGGCGTGCCACCTTCGATGAAGCGCGCATCCGCCATCAGTTCACGATGCAGGTCGATGTTGGTCTTCACGCCTTCAACCACCATTTCCGACAGGGCAATGCTCATGCGGGCGATCGCCTGCTCGCGCGTATCGCCATAGGTAATGAGCTTGCCGATCATGGAATCGTAGTAGGGCGGCACGGTGTAGCCGGAGAAAACGTGCGAATCCATGCGCACCCCAGGCCCGCCAGGCACGTGCCAGTTGGTAATGCGGCCCGGGCTGGGTGTGAACTTGAAGGGGTCTTCGGCGTTGATCCGGCACTCAATGGAGTGGCCCTTGAACTGCACATCGCGCTGACGCAAGGTAAATTTCGCGCCCGATGCAACCAGAATCTGCTGCTGCACGAGATCAATACCCGTGATCATTTCGGTCACGGTGTGTTCCACCTGAATACGGGTGTTCATTTCGATGAAATAGAACTCGCCGTTTTCGTACAGGAATTCAAATGTGCCAGCGCCTCTGTAACCCATACCCCGGCAGGCTTCGGCGCAACGTTCTCCGATGCGCTCGATCAGTCGCCGCGGAATGCCGGGCGCAGGCGCTTCTTCGATCACCTTCTGGTGACGCCTCTGCATGGAGCAATCGCGTTCGCCCAGCCACAAGGCATTGCGGCCGCCATCGGCCAGCACCTGCATTTCGATATGGCGCGGGTTTTCGAGAAACTTCTCCATATAGACTTCGGGGTTGTCGAACGCAGCCTGGGCCTCGGTACGCGTGAGCGCCACCGCATTCAGCAAGGCGGCTTCGGTGTACACCACGCGCATACCCCGGCCGCCGCCGCCGCCCGCCGCCTTCACGATGACCGGATAGCCGATCTCGCGGGCAATACGCAGGACTTCGGTGGGATCATCGGGCAGACCGCCTTCAGAACCGGGCACGATGGGCACGCCCGCCGCAACCATGGCCTGCTTGGCCTTGACCTTGTCGCCCATCACCCGGATGGTCTCGGGCCGCGGGCCAATAAAGACAAACCCGCTTTTCTCGACCCGTTCGGCGAAGTCGGCGTTTTCAGCCAGAAAACCGTAGCCGGGGTGAATGGCCTCGGAATCGGTAACCTCTGCCGCCGAGATAATGGCAGGCATATTCAGATAGCTGTCGCGCGGCGAGGCGGGGCCGATACAAACAGATTCGTCGGCCAGGCGCACGTATTTGGCATCGCGGTCGGCCTCGGAATGTACGACGACCGTCTTGATGCCCAGTTCGCGGCACGCCCTCTGGATACGCAGCGCGATTTCACCGCGATTGGCAATGAGGATTTTTTCAAACATGGATCAGCCAATGACAAACAAGGGTTGACCGTACTCGACCGGTTCGCCGTTCTCGACGAGGATTTCCTTGATCACGCCGGTCTTGTCAGCTTCGATTTCGTTGAGCAGCTTCATGGCTTCAATAATGCACAGGGCATCGCCTTCCTTGACGCTCTGGCCGACTTCAACAAACGGCGCGGCGCCCGGGTTGGGGGCGCGGTAGAACGTACCTACCATGGGTGCTTTCACCACGTGCCCGGCAGGCACTGCGGGCTCAGCGGGCGCGCTGGGCGCCGCGGCTGCCTGTGCAGGCGCGGCAGCGACGGGGACCACCTGGGTCTGCATCGGCACAGCCACCTGATTGGTTTCGGAGAATTTGACGATTCTGACCTTGCCATCACCCTCGGTGATTTCAAGTTCGGCAATGCCGGATTCGGCAACCAGATCAATGAGGGTCTTGAGTTTTCTAAGGTCCATACCAACTTTCCGTAACATGGCCCCGCCATTGTTTTGCAGGGCCCATGCATATGTTTGAAAAAAGAAACGCCAGCGTTTATCCGGCCAGAGCGTACAGCAAAGCCGCCTCGTAACCGAATGCTCCCAACCCCGCTATCACTCCCTGAGCAGTACTCGACAGGTAGGAGTGATGGCGGAACGCCTCTCGTTTATAAACATTCGATAAATGCACTTCAACGAAAGGAATATCAACGGCTGAGAGCGCATCCCGTATCGCAACGCTGGTATGCGTATACGCAGCCGCGTTGATGATGATGTA
>JAAZDZ010000039.1 GCA_012512545.1 Alcaligenaceae bacterium
CTACTGGGTCGCCATCGCTGAAAACTACCTGAAGTAGCGACAACGCGGCTAGAAGCCGCGTCGCAGGCGCGCCGACTGGGCTCGATTCAGGCGGCGCGCCTGCTCTTCAGCGTAAGCGCGTTCGCCCCCAACCACAACCCATCGCCCCGAAAGCCGCATAAAATCAGGGGGAGGCCTCGCGAACGCTCGCGAGCTCAGTAGAGAAAAACAGAGAACAGAGAGGCGTGAGAGGGCGAAAACGGGGCTGCGAACACACCCACCGCTCGCGAGACGAAAGTAAACGCACGGGCAACACACATTGACCAACGGCCGCATGAGCGGCCGTTTTCTTTTGGTCTTCAGGTGAACGGCGCTATCTACGCCACTTCAGGCTGCCACCGATGCGGCAGCAATTCCTCGATCCGGCTATTCGGATGCGTCGGCAGGCGCGTGAGTACGTCCTTGAGATAGGCATACGGATCATGCCCGTTCATCTTCGCCGACTGGATCAGGCTCATCACGACAGCCGCACGCCGACCCGCTCGCTGGGAGCCAGCGAACAGCCAGTTCTTCCTGCCCAGGGAAATAGGCCGGATCTGGTTCTCGATGTGGTTGTTGTCGATGGGCAAGCGGCCATCATCCAGGTAGCGCGTTAGCGCCACCCAACGCTTCAGGCTGTAATCCAGCGCCCGGGCGATGTCAGTGCCATCGGGCACCTTCGAGCGGTGCGCCGTCATCCAGGCATGCAAGGCTTCAGCAAGGGGCCGCGCCTGTTGTGCTCGTAATCGCTGCCGTTCTTCAGGGGGCAGGCCAGCACCCTGCGCCTCTATCTCATAGAGTTGGCCGATGGATTTCAGCGCCTGCTCAGCGATCTGGCTCTTACCCGTCTGATGCAGTTCGTAGAACTTGCGCCGGGCGTGCGCCATGCAGCCGACCTCGGCCATGCCTTGCTGGAAGCAGGCTTTGTAGCCCGAGTAATCGTCACAGATCAGTTCACCCCGCCAGTCACCGAGGAAGGCCCGGGCATGAGCGCCTGAGCGGCCTTCGGTAAAGTCGTAAACGACTGCCTTCAGATCCTGGAAGGCGCCAGGGGCATAGGCCCAGAGATAGGCGCGATGGGCTTTTTTGCTCCCTGGTTGCAGAACCTGCACCGGCGTTTCATCCGCGTGCACCACAGGCTCATTCAGGATGGCTGCCCGCAGCGCATCGACCAGGGGCTGCAAGCGCACGCCGCACACCCCCACCCATTCTGCCAGGGTGGAGCGCGGGATCTTCACCCCGGCGCGCGCGTAGATCTGGGCCTGGCGATACAGCGGCAGATGGTCCGCATATTTCGCCACCAGAACATGCGCCAGCAAGCCGGATGTCGCAATCCCTTTGTCGATCACCTGTGCGGGCATCGGTGCCTGGGTCAGCGTCTCGCACTGGCGACATGCCCACTTGCCCCGGATGTGCTGCTCAACGCTGAACACTCCGGGGATGTAGTCCAGCTTTTCGGTGATGGCTTCACCGATGCGCAGCATCTGGCAGCCGCAGGCGCAAGTCGTGGCATGCGGTTCGTGGTGTATCTGGACGCGGGGCAGTTCTGGCGGCAGCGCCTGGCGCTTGGGCTGAGAGGCGGGCTTGGGCTCAGGCTGTGGGCCGCCCAGGCTGATGAGTTCCTGCTCGATGGCCGCAATGTCGGCATCGACGGCATCTTCCAAGAGCAACCCCTGCTCGCCGCCCAACTGCTCGCTCTTCTTGCCGAAGCGATAGCGGCGCAGCATCGCGATCTCGTGTGTGAGTTTGCGGATGTGAGTGTCTTTGAAGTGGATGTCCTGCGCCTGCTGTTCGAGCTTGCCCATCAATTCCGCAGCCAGCGCCCGCAGGGCGTTGGCATCAAGCTGATCGAGGTTGGGAGCAGTCTTCACAGGCATAGCCGCCATAATGCCAGACCCCTGTGCAGCGCACCATTCGCACTGCCCCGGATTGCAAATCCGGGGTCATAAGAGGCTGATCGATTCGTACTCACCCAGGCGTTGCCACGGCAGACCGATGACGAGCGCACGAGCTTGTTCAGCGGTGAGCGCCATTTGTGTGTCACCGGGCCGGGGCCAGTGCACACTACCCTGGTGCAACCGTCGTACAGCTAGCCAGATGCCGAAGCCATCGCACACCAGCACCTTCAGCCGGGTGCCGCGGCGGTTGGCAAACACGTAGGCATGGTGCGGCTGCGAGGCGCCGAAGACCTCGATCACGCGGGCGAGCAACCGATCCATACCGCTGCGCATGTCCACGGGCTCTACAGCGAGCCAGACTTGGTCAATGCGAATCACCGCAACCA
>JAAZDZ010000422.1 GCA_012512545.1 Alcaligenaceae bacterium
AGAGGCTCCGCAGGTAGCAACTGCGGAGCCTCTTGCCGTTATGAGTCGTGAGCACAACATTGAGATAGGGGTAAACCCTGGGTTTTGGCGGTGTGACAACCTGCAGATTTGCATGCGGCACATTCAACTATGTACTATCTCCATACACCTATGAATGTTGAATGGATGGTCCTATGTTGCTTCCTCGCAATGACAGCACAAACGGCTGGAGCCGCATCGTTGCTCCGCGCACCCCTAACCCGGCTTTGAATCAAGATGTTGAGGCAGATTGGGTGGTGGTGGGCGCCGGTCTGGCTGGCCTCGCGGCTGCACGTCGCATTGCCGAAAACCGGCCTGGCGATAGCGTCGTTTTGCTGGACGCCGATTGCGTGGGTGAAGGTGCTCAGGGCCGCAACTCCGGCTTCGCCATTGATGCGCCCCATAATGTCGGCAGTTCCATGGGTGAACTGGCCGCGGCTCACAGTCATTTGCGTCTGGCGCGGGCCGCCATTGCCTATCTGGCGCGCGTGGTTCACGAACACAAGATTGCCTGCTGTAGGCACGCAGGCTGTTGACCATGACCAGCAAGGATCTCATACACAAAGTGGCTCAGGAAGGCGAAGCGGTGCGCACGGCGCAGTTGTCGCGTGCCGACTGGCTGAAAGCTGCGTTGGATATTTTCAAGACTGAAGGCATAGAAGCGGTGCGCATCACGCGACTGGCCGACGTGCTGGGTGTCACGCGTGGCAGTTTTTACTGGCATTTCAAGCATCGTGAAGATTTGCAGAGCGCCTTGCTGTCCTACTGGCAGCATAAGAATGTGCATTCCCTGCTGCATGCGCTGGACGACGTGCAGTCGCTGGATGACGGCATTTTGTCCTTGTTTTCCGCCTGGCTCAGCCCGGAACAGTTTGAGCCGGGGCTGGACCTGGCCATGCGGGACTGGGCCAGGCGATCTGAAGCCGCCAGTCAGGCTGTCAATGACGCGGATGAACGCTGCATCGATGCGATCTCAAACTTCTACCAGAGCCACGGTTTTCAGGAAACCGACGCCCGTGCGCGGGCCAGAACGGTTTACACCTGCCAGATTGGTTATTATGTGGTGACCGGGCTGAACGAACCCATGTCAGTACGCTTGAGCTATCTGGAGCCCTTATACGCCATCATGACAGGCAGAACTCTGGACCCGGCCAAGGCCGAGGAATTCAGGGTGAGGCACGTGCCTGGATACGGGGCTGCCAACCCGTAAGCCTGGCCTGGGCACGTTTAGTGCAAGGGGGTTGCGCGGATCAGGCCGACGGCCAGACCTTCGATGGCGAAATCGTCGCCGGGTTGCACTACGATAGGAGAAAAGTCGGGGTTTTCGGGCAGGAGTTCGAGACGACTGCCCTTGCGCTGCAGGCGTTTGACCGTGACTTCGTCGCCGATGCGGGCGACAACAATCTGGCCGTTACGGGCTTCGGGCACTTTCTTGACGGCCAGCAGGTCGCCATCGAGTATGCCGGCGTCGCGCATACTGAGACCACGCACGCGCAACAGGTAGTCGGGCACTGGATTGAACAGGGCAGCTTCTACTCCGATTTCACGTTCTATGTGTTCGGCAGCCAGGATGGGGCTGCCCGCTGCGACGCGCCCGACGATGGGCAGCAGCAGGGAAGCCGAGTCGGATGCCGGGGCAGGAGGCTCAGTGAGCCGTATGCCGCGGGATGCGCCCGCTGTGAGGGTGATGGCCCCCTTGCGAGCCAGGGCCTTGAGGTGGTCTTCGGCCGCATTGGGAGAACGAAAGCCCAGGGCCTGCGCGATTTCCATGCGGGTGGGCGGAAAGCCCGTGCGATGGATTTCGGCGCGGATGAGATCCAGGATTTCCTGTTGGCGAGCGGTGAGTTTTACGGCCATGATGAATGCTGTTTTTTTATACAGTTGGGATTCTGACTGGTTTGGCGTAGAAGATCAAGTCTGGGATGGGACACATGACAGATAACCGTATTCTGGATCTCTGTGAACTGCAGGCTGAAGTTGCGCGTATCGTGTTACAGGCTGGCGGTGCGGGGGGCTTCAAGGGTCGGCCGCCCCTGCTGCGTTTGCTGCCCGGCCAACTGGCTTTATTCCTCGATGTCGATGGTACGCTGGCCCCCATCACCGAACGCCCCGAAATGACCCGGGTTCCCCTTGAGACGCGCCGGATTCTGCTTGAACTGCAGGGGCAGGGCGTGGCGCTGGCCGCACTCAGCGGCCGACCGCTGGATCAGGTACGGCGCTTGCTTTATCCGGTCAGCATTCCCATGGCTGGCTCGCACGGCGCGCAGTTCAGCCTGGGAGACAATCAGGACATCACACTGGCAAGCCCGCCGCCACCCGATATGGTTTCCAGGCTGCAGGCAGGGGTAGATGCTTTGCCGAGCGTCTGGCTGGAACGCAAACCTGCTTCGCTGGCCGTCCACTGGCGGCAGGCCCCGCGGTATCAGGAACAGGTCGCCCGGCTGGTGGCAGGTGTACTGGCCGGGGCTCCGCGCTGGCAACAGGTGCAAGGCCACAGCGTTCACGAGCTGCGCCAGGCGGGCCATGACAAGGGAGCCATTCTCAAGCGCATCATGCGCCAGCCTGAATTCAACGGCCGGTGGCCCTTGGCGATAGGGGATGACCGCACGGACGAGGACGCCTTCAAAGCCGCGCTGGAACTAGGTGGAGGCGCAATCCGGGTTGGGGCAGGGCAGGATACTGCCGCGCCCTGGGCCCTGGCCGATGTCCCGTCTCTGGCGCAATGGCTGAGCACACAGAATGGCTTGATGAGGGCGTGAGGTTTGCAGGGTTCAGGTTTCTGGCAGTATTCACCGGAGTCATGGTATGGGAAGCAGGGAAGAGTGTGAGCGCTTAGTGATTGTGGCTAACCGTACACCGGCTGCAAAATCTGCGGGGGGGCTGGCTGCTGGCCTGTTGGATGCGCTACGTAAGAAAACCAGCCTGTGGTTTGGCTGGAGCGGTGAGCTCAGGGATGACGACAGCAATTCAGTACAGCTGTTCAGCATTGATCAGCTCACCGTGGCGGCGATTCCGCTGAGCAGCGATGCACACAACCGGTATTACAACGGCTTTGCCAATGGGGTGTTGTGGCCCGCATTTCATCACCGCCTGGATCTCATGTGCTTCAGCGAGGAAGATTACGAAGGTTATACAGCTGTGAACCGGCATATGGCGGCTCAGCTGCGCCCCTTGTTGCGCAAGAATGACCTGATCTGGGTGCACGATTACCACCTGCTGCCTTTTGC
>JAAZDZ010000002.1 GCA_012512545.1 Alcaligenaceae bacterium
CCCGGAAATTTCGTCAGGCACATAAATAGGAATAGGCAATTCTTGCCCGAGGGCTTATGGTTATTGGTATCTGACGCCAAAAACCAAAAAGAATTGCCTATGCCAAATCGTACCACTGAAGAATTGAACTTTGGGCGCCTTGGACGGCGCCATTTGCACGCGAATTTCGAAGGCGGTGACCTCAGCTCTGACGGGGGGCTGATGCTCTTGCGCCAGATTGATGCGCGCACGGGCCTGTCACGCATGGCGGCCAAGGCGCTGACGGATCGTCGGGCCGCCGGTCGGATCCACCATCGTCTGCGAGATATCGTGGCCCAACGCCTGTACGGCCTGTGCTGCGGCTATGAAGACCTGAACGATCACGATACGCTGCGTGCCGACTTGCTGATGCAAACGGCTGTTGGGCGGGATCGTCCCCTGGCCAGTTCGCCCACGCTCAGCCGCCTGGAGACGGGCGCCACCCGTGCTGATGCCTGGGCACTGCACCAGGTGCTGGTTGAGCACTTCATTGCCAGCTTCCCCTCGGCGCCCAAGGAGCTGATTCTGGACGTGGATGCCTCGGACATCCCGCTGCACGGCGAGCAGGAGCTCAAGCAGTTCCACGCCTACTACGACCACCACTGCTATCTACCGCTGTACGTGTTCTGCGGCCAGTCGATGCTGGCCTGCCTGCTGCGCCCCAGCCGCATTGATGGGGCCAAGCATGCGGCGGCGGTGCTGCGCCTGCTGGTGAAGCAGCTGCGCCAGGCATGGCCCGATGTCAAGCTCATCATCCGGGGCGACTCGGGGTTCTGCCGTCAGCCGTTGATCCGCTGGTGCGAGCGCAGCGGCGTGCAGTACCTCATCGGTCTGGCGCGCAACAAACGCCTTCAGGCACGCGTCGCTCAGGCGGAAGAGGTTCTCAAGGACGACTATGAGCGCACCGGGCGCAAACAACGCCTGGTCAGTGAGTTCACCTACGCCGCGGGGTCATGGGATCGGCCCCGGCGTGTGTTGACCCGCCTTGAATATGGCGCTCAGGGCGTCAATCCGCGCTTCGTGGTCACCAACATCCGAGACGGCGATGCCATGCAGTTGTATGAACGGCTGTACTGCGCTCGGGGGGAGGCCGAGAACCGCATCAAGGAAGCCCAGCTTGATCTGTTCGGCACGCGCGCCAGTTGCCATCGCTTCGCCGCCAACCAGTTCCGGCTACTGCTGGCTGCCTTGGCCTATACGCTCATGCAGCGCCTGCGCGAGATGGCCTTACAAGGGACCGAACTGGAGCGAGCCAGCGCGGCCACCATCCGGGTGCGTTTGCTGAAAATCGGCGCGGCCATCGTGCGCAATACCCGGCGGGTTCGCATCCTGCTGGCCTCGCATCATCCGCTACGCCACGTCTACGCGCACGCCGCCCATGCCATGGCTCCGTAGCGCTGAGAAAGTGCTGCCCCGGCACGCTATAAAGCAACGGGGGTAGGGGAAATTGCGCCTGCGACACTGAAAAATCGCTTCCCCCTCTGCCGTTCCCCTCCGCCGCGTCGCCGGGTCAGCCTGATCACCCAACAATCACTTCAACGGGCGGGCTGACGAAATGTCCGGGCTAAGAATGTATTTCAGCTGCACGTTGTCGATACAAAGACGGGTGAAGTACAACGCCACAAGCTCAAGCGCGATCATGTTGCTGCTTTCTTCGCGAACCACGAGCGCTCGCTGGTGGCCATGGAGGCGTGCGGCGGTGCGCATCACTGGGCCAGAACATTGCGTCGCTTGGGTCACGAAGTCAAGCTACTGCCTGCCAAGCATGTTCGCCCCTTTGTTTTGCGTGACAAGACTGATGCGCGCGACGCGCAGGCAATCTGGGTAGCAGCACAGCAACCTCATATACGAGCGGTACCCGTCAAAAGCGAACAACAGCAAGCCTGTCTCGCGTTGCATCGCATGCGCGCGCAGCTGATGAAGATGCGTATCATGCAAACAAACGCCTTGCGAGGGTTGCTCTACGAGTTCGGCATTGTGTTGCCGGAAGGTCACCAGGCCTTGCTCAAACGCATTCCAGATGAATTGGCCAAAGCGCAGGAGAACGGTCGACTTTCGGAGATCGTTGTAGTCAGTGTTCAGG
>JAAZDZ010000423.1 GCA_012512545.1 Alcaligenaceae bacterium
GCATTGGCGCGGTCCCGGTCGGCAAAGGTGTAAAGCTGCTCGACATAACCCAGCGGATGGTGGGTCTGCCGTTCCACCCAGGCTCGCAGGGCGGCCTGCAAAGAACGATGCGAAAACTCGAAAGCACCGGCCGGCAAGGCGTGGCTGGCATCGCGCACCAGCACCCGCGGCATGCCCTGCGTGACAGCCACGATGACAGCCACCAGTTCGACATTCAGGCCGACAGCCGCCGCCTGAGAGGAAGTTTCGCAGGAAGAAGAGTCAGATAAGGGAGTGAATTCGGTCATAACTTTGCGGCGTGAAGCGCCAGAATGACGATAGCACGAACCCCAAACGTGGTCATGCGCCAAGGCGGACTATCAGGCATCCACCTGTTTGACCGGTTCCTGCCGCCCTGCCAGCAGATAATGGCACACCCGCTGCACATGAGAGGCCGAACGCTCCAGAGAACGCAAGGCATCGGTGAGTTGCAAAGCGCGGGCCAGCCCGCCGTCCGTGAAATCGGAATCCAGCAGGCGGCTGCGCACTCCCTGCGTGGCCACAGTCAGATCCATCACCTTGCGCTCCAGAATGTCCAGCCAGTCCAGCGAAGCGGCGCCGTCGATGCCATCGTGTACCAATGCCAGCAGCTGTTCCATGCGCTGGCGTACTTCAACGATTTCATCGCTTTCATCTTCGCCCGGCATCAGCTCCGGTTCCGTCTGCAGGCGGCCGCACAAGCGCAGCAGGTGGTCGATGGCATGCAACTGGGCCACGCGGCGCTGATGCAAGGCTGCATCGCCCTGCGCCTGCTGCGACAGCCGGGCAATGAACTGCAAGGCTTCGTTCAGCCCGTCCTGGGTGTGTTGCAGCGTGTCGCGCAGCCCGTCATCCAGAGGTCTTCTGAGCAACTTGCGCTGCACTTCCACCAGTTGATGGGTGATGGATTCCAGCGCCCGCTGCGATGCCTCCAGCGCCACCGCCGGCACACCCAGCGTACTGGCATCCAGGCGGCGGCCCATATCCTGTTTGCGTTCCGGCAACAGCCGGGCGACCAGGCGCTCGAAGCGCTCCACCACCGGCATGAACAAGGCCACGCCCACGGCAATGAACAGCGTATGGAACAGGGCCAGACTCATGGCCCCTGCTTCCAGCCCCGCATGCGTATTCAGCCAGGCCAGCAATGCCAGAAAGATTGGCAGCATCACAATGGCCACAATGCCGCTGCCAAGGTTGAACAGAATATGCGCCAGGGCCGTGCGCTTGGCCGCCACCGTCCCCCCTATGGTGACCAGGGCGCCGGTCAGCGTTGTGCCAATGGCTGCCCCCACCACAACGGCAGCCGCCTGTTCAAAGCCTATCGTGCCCGCATGCAGCGCCGTCAGCGTGGTCGCCACGGCGGCGGTCGATGACTGCAGAATGGTGGTAAGCACCACGCCCACCAGCATGGCCAGCACATGCGCCCAGACGCCCTGTGAAGGCAGCGCCTTGAAATCAAAGTCATCCGCCAGCCCCACCATGCCTTCCTGCATGCTGGACAAGCCCAGAAACAACATGCCGAAACCCGCGCAAGCCAGCCCCATGTGGCGCCAGCGACCACGCCCCAGCACCCGCATGAAAGCGCCAATGCCGATCAGCGGCAGAGTGTAATAGCCCAGGTTGACCTTCAGGCCCAGGCTGGCGACAAACCAGCCCGTGGCTGTGGTGCCCAGGCTCGCGCCAATGACCACGCCAATGGCTTGCGAATAGCCGATCAGCCCGGCACTGACAAAGCCGATCAGCGTCACCGTTGTGGCGGTGGAAGACTGTATCAGCATGGTGGTCAGCGCGCCCGAGGAAAAAGCCCGCCAGGGCATGCCGGTAACGCGCAGCAAGGCGCGCCGCAGTGCGTCTCCGGCAAAACCGACCAGGCCATCGGAAAGCAGCGCCATTCCCAGCAGGAACAAGCCGATACCGCCCAGCAGCCGAAAAACCACGTCCACCATTCACACCACCGTCATGTAACCGTGCTAGAAAAAAGCGAACATTAACACAGCCACAACGGCGTGGCGCACTCATATCAGCGTGGTCAGCTCAATAAGGCAGCCAGTAACAGGCATAAACAGGCACTGCCCAGGCTGTAATGGCTGAACCGCCCGACCACACGCGGCTCCAGGATTGGAATATCCGCGGCCACAGCCCTTAATACGGGCCGCGGTTGTTGTCGAAAAAGTCCTTCACCTCGCGCTCGGCCTCTTCCCGGGTGCGGCCATAGCGTTCCTGCAC
>JAAZDZ010000424.1 GCA_012512545.1 Alcaligenaceae bacterium
ATCCTGGGCGGCGGCATCGTCGGCACCGGCGCGGGCGACCTCATCAGCGAAGTCGTCCTGGCAGTGGAAATGGACGCCGATGCCGCGGATATCGGCGGCAGCATCCATCCGCATCCCACCCTGGGCGAATCCGTCGGCATGGCCGCCGCCGTCGCTCTTGGCAGCTGCACCGATTTACCCGCGCAACGCCGCAAGTAATCGAACCGCTACCCGGCCTGCATACCAGCAGGCCAAAACAAAAAACGCCGCAAGCGCCATCCGGGCCTTGCGGCGTTTTGCATTTCAGGCGGCTGAAACCCGCCTGTCGCCAAAGCAACAAGGTTCACCATTATGGCTTCTTAGCAGCGACTTTTCCTTAAGTACGGCATGGTGTCTCTGTATCGTGCTGCTACGTAGGCCACCCTTTTGCAGGGGGGGCTGTTTCAATGTTTCTGAAGTCAAAAAATGATACATTTGGTGCGATCTGTTCGTACCGGACGCTGCGGTTCATGGCTTCCGGCTGTCTTGGTTTGAAGTTATTCCCCGCCATGGACTACCCGACCCTTAAGCAACGCCATCGTGAAGTCAGAGACGGCTACCCGCCCGACCTCAACCTGCGAATACATCGCGCACTGAGCTGGTGGCAGCGTGCTCTTCAGGCCGACGACTCCGATGGTCGTTATATCTTTCTGTGGATTGCCTTCAACGCCGCATACGCCACTGAAATCCACGATAACCACCGTCTTTCAGAACAGGCCACTTTCAAGGCATTCCTTGACAAACTCTGCTCGCTGGACACAGAAAAACGCCTGGCTGACCTGGTGTGGAAGGAGTTTTCCGGCAGCCTGCGCATACTGCTGGACACTCCTTATGTATTCCAGAGTTTCTGGGACTGGCAAAGCGGCAAACTCACCGAGGCTGAATGGCAGCAGCGGTTTGAGTCTGGAAAGAGGCAAGCACATCAGGCGCTGGCAAGTGGCGACACCGCCCGACTACTGGGAGTCATCTTCAACCGCCTGTACACGTTGCGCAATCAGCTCATGCACGGTGGCGCCACCTGGGACAGCCAGGTCAACCGCAAACAGCTGCGCGATTGCACTGATCTTCTTGGCAAGCTGGTGCCTATCCTGATTTCCCTGATGCTTGAGAACCCCAACACCTTATGGGGCACCGCCTGCTACCCGGTGGTGAAAGCATGAGGTTATGCGACACAGTTTGTCGCGCGAAGCATAAATAATGGCAGCACCAATGTTGATCAGGAACTGCAATGCCGATTCCCATTAAACCCTTCATGCACTCATGTGGTGAGTGCGGGTGGAAACAACTCGTTGAACCGCGCGGCGATGTACTGCCTTTTTTGCACAAATCCTGCCCCGATTGTGATAGCCCGAATCTTCAGAAACGCGCCCCGGGTTTGCTCGATACCTTGCGGGGCAAACTCAAGCCTGCACGGAGGATCCCATGGTAAAGAATCTGCTGGCCGCTGTCGGCTTGTATGTGGTTGTCCATAAAGGCTATGACTTCTATTGCGATTATCAGGAAATGAAAGCCGAGAACCTGCGTTTGCGCGATGCGGCACAGCAAATAATACCTGTGAGTGTCACTGGCGGCGATTGATCAGGCTGGCAATAGCATCGACACATTCATGCTGGAAGTCTACGACTTCGGCTTTACCAACGCCGTCATCAACGACCAAAGCCAGGATCTCATCAAGCGCGCACCGACGCTATGGGAGCAGATCGGATCAAACTTAATAACTAACAAGGAATAAATCAGTGAAAACAATGGACGAGCAGTTTGAAAGGCAGTTTGAAGCGGAGATGGCCAAAGTCACACGCCCCAATCTGATGATCGTGGGTGGTACAGGCGTCGGCAAGAGCAGTCTCATCAATCATATTTTCGGCAAGAAACTTGCCGAGACCGGGTCGGGGCGGCCCGTCACAAAAGGAGTGCTGCGTTACGAAGACCCCAGCGTGCCATTGGTGATCTTCGATACCGAGGGCTATGAAGTCGCGCAAGGTGAGGTTTCCACAGGGAATTTCCAGACACGGATCATCCCGGAGATCATCCAACGCAAGCAAGGTGCGCTCGCCGAGCAGATCCATCTTGTCTGGTACTGCATATCGGTGGGGAACCACCGTATCACCGAATTCGATCTCGATAACCTGCGGGTGCTTTCGGCCGAACTGAATCTGCCGGTGGCCGTGGTACTTACCCAATGTGATACCGAGCCTGTCGATGACGATGGGAATGGAACGACATCTCTGGCGTTTCGCGAGGTCCTCAAGTCCCACGACCTGCGGTTTCCCGTTTTTGAGACTTGCGCGGACAACCCCGAACGGGATGCCGAGCTGGAGCTGGATCTGGAAAAACTGCTGGACTGGTCTGCCAAGTCATTGAATGACGACGACCTCCGTCAGGCATTCGTCGGAGCACAGCTGGCGTCGCTGCCCATGAAGCGTGCCGAAGCCATGAAAATTATAAAAATCTACAGCGCCACCACTGCAGCCAGCGCAGGGGCTAACCCGATTCCGATGTCGGATGCGCTGCTCATCGTGCCCCAACAGATTGCGATGGCGGCGTCGCTTGCCAAAATCTACGGGTTCAATGCCATGGGGGCTTCAGTCGTCAGTCTCCTGAAAGGCCAGCTGGTCTCGCTTGTCGGGCGGCAGCTCGCGGCCAGCCTGACAAAGTTTGTTCCCATACTGGGGCAAGTGATAAACGCTGCCGTGGCGGGTGGAATCACCGGCGGTATAGGTTGGGCACTACTGGAGATTTATGAAAGCGCGCTCGACAACTACCTGAAGACCGGAGAGCAGCCTGACTGGGTGAATCTGCTGTCACACGATCTTTTCATGCAGGCATTTGAAAACGGCCTTAAACGTTTCACAGAAGCAAAGGCCTGACACTACTCCGGGAGCTGGATAAAAAATGGAAACCTTGCCCATCAATATCGTTGTCGTAGGTAAAAGCGGTTCCGGAAAGAGCAGTCTGTGCAATTATCTTTTCGAGCGTCCAGATTTCTTCCGGACAGGGACAGGCAAGCCGGTCACCTCCTGGGAAGAAAATTTCCAGTCGTTCTCGTTCGACTATAACGGGCACGTGCTGAATGTTTTCGACAGCGTGGGGCTGGAGCCGGACAACTACAGCAAATGGAAGGACAAGTTCAACAGTTTCGTAAAAGAGCGACGTGCGGATATAACGGTCCCCCCCGAGAACTGGGTCCATGGTGCTTTCTATGTCATCAATGCCAACTCAGCCCGCCTCGAACCTGTCGATCAGGAACTGATCGGTCTCCTGTCCAAGGGATTGAGCATTCCACTGCAGGTGATCCTTACCAATGCGGATGTTGCAGGCGACAAGGTAGCCGCGCTGAAAAAAGAGATTCAGGATTCCTTTACCGATGTCCCCGTGACGGCCGTGTGTTCAGTATCCTTGCGTAAACGTGGCGGCCAGACGACCGAGCCCTTTGGTCGGAACGATGTTCTTTAGCATTACGTACAGCAGTCATATGAATTTCTCAGCAGACGTCTCGCTGTGCTGACGTGTCAGAGAATGCTGGACGGGGTGCGGAGAATGCGGGCCGAGGTAATCGCATCCATCAAGGCTGCCGACCTCAGTGTGTTCAAGCTCGATAGGCTGGATCTCGACAGCACGCTCAATATCGAGTTCTTCGATGATGCATTTGATGACTTGAGGTCTTTCGATGACTACCTGATGTCATTCGGTTTCACGGGAGACTGGGAGTTCAGCGAAGAACTGGAACATGCCACCAACAGGGCATTGCAAGATATCGAAGAAGAAATGACGGCCAAGTTCGAACAGCTGGACCGCGATCTTGAATCGGGCAGCTTCTGGGAGAAAACGAAGGCGGTACTGACGATGGGGAAAATGGCCCTCACCATAGAGCGCACGGTCTTGTGTTATGTGAATGAGGCTTTCGACCGTCTGGAGGTAAGCCTTATCGAACTACTCCGGAAGTATGCCAAGGATGAGCTCGGCCTGTATCTGAGTGGCGTCGTCCCAAGTATTTCTGCGATTGTCGCATCTGCGCTGGGAGCTGGTGCTGGCTTTGCTCTAGGAAAGCTGGGTCGGTAAGTTGGGTGGCATGGCAGGGCAGATGCATTCTAAAGGTCTACAAT
>JAAZDZ010000425.1 GCA_012512545.1 Alcaligenaceae bacterium
ATCTACGTAGGCGGCACAGGCAAAACACCGGTCGTTATCGCCCTGGTCCAAGCCCTGAAGGCCAGGGGCTGGCAGCCGGGCGTGATCAGTCGGGGCTATGGGGCGCAGGCTGCTGAAAAACCCCGGGCCGGCCAAGGCGTGCTGGACCCCGCCCTGTTTGGCGACGAGCCCGCCCTGATCGCCGCCCATACAGGCGCTCCCGTCTGCGTTCACCCCGACCGGCAGGCAGCAATCCACCGCCTGCGCCGCCACTACCCGCAGGTGGACGTGGTGGTCAGCGATGACGGCCTGCAGCACCTGGCTTTGGGACGCGACCTGGAAATCATCGTGCAGGATGGCAGGGGCGTGGGCAACGGCCGCCTGTTGCCGGCCGGACCTTTGCGCGAACCGGCCACACGGCTGGAAACCGTTGATTTCATCATCAACAACCTGCTGCCTGGCGAAACTCCGCCCCCCTGCTCAGGGCTGGCCCGCACCCTGAGCATGAACATGGAACCCGCCAGCGTCGAGCACCTGAGCAGTGGCGAATGCCTCAGCTGGCCTGAATGGCTGGCCCGCCATGGCCATGCCGCCTGCGCCGCAGCGGCAGCCATTGGCCGCCCGCAGCGTTTTTTCGAGATGCTGCGCAACCATGGCCTGCAACCCGCCCACACCCTCGCCCTGCCGGATCACTACAGCTACGAACCCTCCCCCTTCGGAGTGCTGCAGGCCGATTGCATACTGATCACGCCCAAAGACGCGGTCAAATGCCGCAAACTCAACGATGCGCGCCTGTACTGCGTGCACCCCGGGCCGCGCTTCTCCGATCCGGGCTGGTTCGACCTTGCGCACGAGATGCTGAAAGCCATTTCCGTGCGCAAGCTCGCCTCTGTCCGCAGAGAAGAACTAAACTCGGGGTTTTGACATACCTACTCCATCTGTCAGGTCGCCATGGAATCCCGATTGCTTGAAATTCTCGTTTGCCCCCTCTGCAAAAGCTCGCTGCGATACGACCGGCAACAGCAAGAACTGATCTGCCGCGCTGATCGCCTGGCTTTTCCGGTGCGCGACGGCGTACCCATCATGCTCGAAGACGAAGCCCGCGATCTCGACTCCACCGACGCGCCGCAGGCCGAATCGCAGCAGCCCAGCCCGCAGTCATGAGCTTTATCGCTGTTGTGCCTGCACGGCTGGCCTCGACCCGCCTGCCCAACAAGCCACTGGCTGATATCTGCGGCAAGCCCATGGTGGTGCGCACCGCCGAACGCGCCCAGGCATCAGAGGCCCGGCAGGTCGTCATTGCCACCGATGCCGCCAGCGTACAGGCGGCAAGCCAGGCCCACGGCTTCACGGCCCTGCTCACCCGGGCCGATCACGCCACCGGCACCGACCGGCTGGCCGAAGTCGTCGAACAACTGGCTTTGCCTGATGACGCCGTACTGGTCAATGTGCAAGGCGACGAACCCCTGATCGACCCCCCGTTGATCAACGCCGTCGCCCGTCTGCTGCAAAACGACGCCAGCGCCGCCATGGCCACATGCGCCAGCCGCCTCAATGATGCCGCCGCCCTGTTCAACCCCAATGTGGTGAAGGTGGTGTGCAATGCGGCGGGGCACGCTCTGTATTTTTCACGCGCCCCCCTGCCCTGGGCCCGCGATGCCTTCGCCCAGAATCGCGAGACCCTGCCCGCCGGCCTGAACGCCCTGCACCACATCGGCCTGTACGCCTACCGGGCGGGTTTTCTGCGCCAGTTCAGCAGCCTGCCCATGGGCCCGCTGGAGCGCTGGGAATCGCTGGAGCAGCTGCGCGCCCTTGAGAACGGCCACGCCATCGCCGTACACGTCACCGACTTGCATCCCGCCGTCGGCGTTGACACGCCCGACGACCTCGAACGCGTGCGCCGCCAATACGCAAGCCAGGGGTAACCCGTAGAAATGAACGCTTTAAGTGTCACACTTACTGCATAATTTGTTGCGTTGCGGCATAATCCAGAACCACTTATTACCCAGGAGGAATACATGCGCTTGATTCTGCTAGGTCCACCCGGAGCGGGAAAAGGAACCCAGGCCACCTATATCACCGAGAAATTTGGCATTCCCCAGATTTCCACCGGTGACATGCTGCGTGCCGCCGTCAAGGCACAAACACCCCTCGGCATCGAGGCGAAGAAAATCATGGATGCAGGCGGGCTCGTGTCCGACGACATCATCATCGGCCTGGTGAAAGACCGGCTGAAAGAAGCCGACTGCGAGAACGGCTATCTGTTCGACGGTTTCCCGCGCACGATTCCCCAGGCTGACGCTCTGAAATCCGCAGGCGTGAAGCTGGATTACGTGGTCGAGCTCGTCGTGCCCGAGGACAACATCATTGAACGCATCAGCGGCCGGCGCACCCACCCTGCCAGCGGCCGCTCCTACCATGTGAAGTTCAACCCACCCAAAGTCGCCAACATCGACGATATCAGCGGAGAGCCCCTGGTACAGCGCGACGACGACAAGGAAGAAACCGTCAAGAACCGGCTGTCGGTCTACCGCGAGCAAACCCGCCCGCTGGTCGATTACTACGAAAGCTGGGCCGAGTCCCGAGATCCGGCAGCACCTGCTTACCGCCGTATTTCTGGACTCGGTTCGGTCGACGACATCCGCGACGACATCTTCAAGGCACTTTCCGCCTGAAGATCCCCGCACACCATCACCAACCACACTAAAGAGACAAAGAGATAAAGATGGAAATCAAAGATAAGGTATTCATCGTCACCGGCGGCGCATCTGGCCTGGGAGCAGGCACGGCGCGCATGCTGGTTGAACAGGGCGGCAAAGTTGTGATCGCCGATGTACAGGACGAAGCCGGTCAGGGCCTTGCGCAGGAACTCGGTCAGGTTTTCGTCCACTGCGACGTCACCCAGGAAGCCGATGGTCAGGCTGCCGTGGATGCCGCCTTGAAACTCGGCGCCTTGTTCGGTCTGGTGAACTGTGCGGGCATTGCTCCCGCGATGCGCACTGTGGGGCGTAATGGCCCCCACGCCCTGGATGTTTTCCAAAAGGTGATCAACATCAACCTGCTGGGCACATTCAATATGATCCGCCTGGCCTCGGCCGCCATGAGCAACAACGCGCCCGAGCCCACCGGCGAACGCGGTGTGCTGATCAACACCGCATCGGTAGCGGCTTACGATGGCCAGATCGGCCAGGCTGCCTACTCGGCCTCCAAAGGCGGCGTGGTCGGCATGACCCTGCCCATTGCCCGCGACCTGGCCAAAAGCGGCATCCGCTGCGTCACCATTGCTCCCGGCATTTTCGGCACGCCCATGATGTTCGGCATGCCCCAGGAAGTTCAGGATTCGCTGGCTGCCAGCATTCCCTTCCCGTCCCGCCTGGGCACGCCAGCCGACTACGCCAGGCTGGTACACAGCATTGTCACCAACGACATGCTGAACGGCGAAACCATTCGCCTGGACGGCGCCATCCGCCTGGCACCGAAGTGATGCTCTGACATCATGGGACTCTTGCGGTCGGCGGCTACGGTCAGCAGCTTCACTCTGCTGTCGCGCATTACCGGGCTCGTTCGCGATGTTCTCATCGCCAGAGCCTTTGGCGCCGGTCCCCTGACCGACGCCTTCTGGGTCGCCTTCCGCATTCCCAACCTGTTGCGCCGCCTCTTTGCCGAAGGGGCGTTCTCGCAGGCTTTCGTGCCCATTCTGGGCGAACTGCGCAGCCAGTCCGATCACGATAAGGTGCGCCGCCTGCTGGACCGGGTCGCCCTGTTGCTGACGCTGGCCGTGATGCTGGTCACCGTGCTGGGCATGCTTGGCGCGCCCTGGGTGGTCAGCCTGATCGCCAGCGGCCTGCGCTCGGC
>JAAZDZ010000040.1 GCA_012512545.1 Alcaligenaceae bacterium
ACATACAGATTGGTGATCGAGCCGGTTTCCTTTTCCCGTACCACCGCCAGCGCGGTCAGCATCGCCGGCAGCATCAGCAACAGCAGCGGCAGCACCGCCGGCACCATCGCCGGCAGGCTGCGCACATCCGGGTTGTAGCGGAAGCGGGTTTCGATATTGGGGGCGGTGTCGGCACCCGCCAGTTGCGGGAAGGTTTCGGCCAGCCAGTGGTAATGAATGCCTTCCACATAGCCGCGCAGGGTTTCCGCTCGCGAAGGCATGGCGCCATCCACCCAGGCGCCAATCTGCACGGGCGTGCCGCGCTTGATGTCTCTTCCAAAACCGGGTGGTATTTCTATTGCCAGGGAAATCTCGCCGCTGCGCATGCGGCGGTCCAGATCGGTGTAATCGGTAATGGGGGCTTTTTCCGTAAAGTAGCGCGAACCCGCCAGACTCAGCGAGTAGCTGTGGCTGAGCGTCGTCTGGTCGCGGTCCAGCACGGCAAAGCTCAAGTCTTCGACATCCAGATTGATACCAAAACCGATCACCAGCATCAATATCAGCGAACCCGCCAGCGCCAGCGTCGCGCGAATCGGATCGCGACGCAGTTCCAGCGACTCGCGCCAGCAATAGCTCAGTAAGCGCCCCAAACTGAACAACGGCGCAGTGGCAGAAAGGGGGGCTGACACGATTTCCTTCGAGGAGGTGGCGTCAGTTGAAACGGTGTCTGAGGAAACGGTGTCTGACCCCGTTTCGGAGGCTTCCAGCAGGTAGCCGATGAAGGCTTCTTCCAGGTTGCTGGCGTTGCGTTTTTTTACGAGAGCGGCGGGGCGGTCGCTGTCGAGGACTTTGCCTGCATGCATCATGGACATGCGGTCGCAGCGCGCGGCTTCGTTCATGAAGTGGGTGGAGATGAAGATGGTGACCTGGTCGCGGCGCGACAATTCCACCAGGTGGCGCCAGAATGCGTCGCGGGCTACGGGGTCAACGCCGGAGGTGGGTTCGTCCAGAATCAGGATTTCCGGCTTGTGCACCATGGCCACGGCCAAAGAGAGCCGCTGTCGTATGCCCAGCGGCAGCCTGGCGGGCAGTTCGTCGCGCACATCAAGCAGGCCGAAGCGTTTCAGCATGTCTTCGATGCGCTGTGCGCGCTGTTCCTGCGGCACGTGAAACAAGCGGGCATGCAGCAGCAGGTTCTGGTGAACGGTGAGTTCCCCATACAGCGAGAACGACTGCGACATATAGCCCACGCGGGCGCGGGTGGCCATGTCGTTGGGGTCTACTTCGCGGCCAAACAGCCAGGCCCGGCCTTCGGAGGCAGGCAGCAGGCCGGTCAGCATTTTCATGGTGGTGGTCTTGCCGCAGCCGTTTGAACCCAGAAAACCGAAGATTTCACCGCGCCGGATACGGAAGCTGACGTTGTCCACCGCCACAAAATCGCCAAAGCGCATGGTCAGGCTGTCTGCTTCAATGGCGATTTCGGCGTCGCTGTCGTCTTCCAGCGGAGGAATGTCAACGGCGGCATAACCCTGTTTCTTATCTTCGGGCAGCAGGGCGATGAAGGCGTCTTCCAGGGAAGCGCTGGCCGTGCGTTCCAGTAATTCCTGCGGGCTGCCGGTAGCCAGAATGCGGCCCGCATCCATGGCCACCAGGTGGTCAAAACGCTGTGCCTCATCCATATAGGCGGTGGCGACCAGCACGCTCATGCCTGCGCGTTCGCTGCGGATGCGCGCAATCAATTCCCAGAACTGGGCGCGCGCCAGAGGGTCTACCCCGGTGGTGGGTTCGTCGAGAATCAGCAGGTCGGGGTCATGAATCAGGGCGCAGCATAAGCCCAGCTTCTGCTTCATGCCGCCAGACAGCTTGCCGGCCGGGCGGGCGAGAAACGGGTAGAGATCCGTGCTGCGGGTCAGGGCATCAATGCGGCGGCGCCGTTCCTGCGCGTCGTGACCAAACAGGCGGCCAAAGAACTGCAGGTTTTCTTCAATGGAAAGCGTGGGGTAGAGGTTTTTCCCCAAACCCTGCGGCATATAAGCGATGCGCAGGCAATTGGCGCTGCGTTCGCGCTTGCGGGCCATGTCGCCGCCCAGCACCTGCACACTGCCTTCCTGAATGCGGCGCGCCCCGGCAATCAGCGCCAGCAGGCTGGATTTGCCCACGCCATCGGGGCCGATCAGGCCGGTGGTGCAGCCTGCGGGAATATCCAGCGAAATGCCATCCAGCGCTACGGTTTTGCCATACAGCAGACTGACATCGCGCAGCGCGGCCACCGTGTTGCCGGAAGGCGCTGTGAAACCGTGATTCTGGCTATCGGGCGAACTCATCGCTTATTGCCCGATGTTCGGAGTCAGTTCCTGGGGCCATGCGGCGTTCGCATCGACCTTTACCCAGGTGATGCCGGGCAGGCCGGTTTTGACATATTCCAGATACTGCTCAAGCAATGCGGGCGGAATGCGCGCCCGCACACGGAACATCAGCTTCTGCCGTTCCGATGCGGTTTCCACGGTTTTCGGGGTGAACTGGGCCGTGCTGGCCACAAAGCTGATTTCTGCCGGAATCACATATTGGGGGGCGGTATCCAGAATAATGCGTGCTTCCCCGCCCAGCGCCAGGCGGCCCGCCTGCACTTCAGGCAGGAAAAACGTCATGTAGACATCGGAAAGATCCACCAGATTCAGCACCTTGCCGCCGGGGGCCAGCACTTCGCCTGCCTGGGCAATCAAGAATTGCACCCGGCCTGTGCGCGGCGCCCGCAAAACGGAATCGGCGATATCGGCCTCGACGCGGGCCACCGTAGCCGCTGCGGCCCGCGCGCGGGATTCCGCGCCAATATGCTGGGCCTCGGCGGCCTGAACGGCGGCCTCGGCCGCCACGACCTGCGCGCGGGCGGCTGTCAGGGCGGCTTCCGCCCCCAGCGCGCCGGTGCGGTCGTCGTCCAGTTGCTGGCGCGAAGTGGCACCTTGGCCCGCCAGCGACTGTGAACGCCTCAGGCGCTGATTGGCGGCATCCAGTTCAGCCTGGCGCTGCATTACCAGCGCCTGCGCCGCCGCCACATCGCTCTGGCGCAGCGCAATCTGCGCCTTGGCGGCAGCGATGGCATGCACCGCTTCCTGACGCGAGGCTTCGGCTTCCGCCAGCTGCGCTTCCAGCGTTGTGACCTGCATGCGGGCCACAGCCTGGCCCTGCTGCACGAAATCGCCTTCCTTCACCAGAATTTCTTCAATACGCCCCGCCAGCTTGGCCGCCACATCGACCTCGGTGGCTTCAATACGGCCGTTGCCGCTGGCAAACCCCGGCCCCGGGCCGTTTTCCTGCAAGCCCTGCCAGCTAAACCAGCCCAGCAGAGCCAGCGCCACCAGCGCGGCAAGAACAACATAAACCTTTGATTTCTTTTGCTTCGTGGCCATGCACCCGCCCTGGAAAATTGACTGAGCAATGGAACGCAGAACACGCGCGCTCCCGAACTTCCAGTATATCCGCTGGCGGTTACAGAGCCGGGGCGACTGAGCGCGTTACGGCCATGCGCGGGCGACAGCAAACATGCAGCAAACGGATTACAGCATGCGGCAAAGCATTGTCTAAATGTAAGCAACTGTTCAGAATTGACAAATGTTGACTGAGTGAAAAGGTAACAAAAGGTTGGTTGATGTATCATTTCATCGTAGAACCCATGATTCTATTATGGTTTTTGCCTGATTCACGCGCGTCTGTTCGATTTTCTCTGCACAAAGCAGAAGGAAACGAGCTTTGTCGGGCAATTTTGCCGTCCTGGCGCCAAATTGAATCGTTATATCGTTTAAGACCATTATGACTCTCCGCCATCGCCGCCGTCCCTCCGCTCCTGTTACCGCCACACGTTCCGCCGCTCAAGCGCCCACGGCCATCAATCCGGCCGCCAAAGCCGCCGCCTTCGCGCCGCGCCTGTCGCTACGGAACGTGCTGAACAAATCCGTGCGCGCTGCCTTCGACTGGAAGTCAGCAATGAATCAATTTGCCATCATGTTCGGCGACCGGTTCACGCAGGCTCGGGGATAAAGTTGTTCAACCGCCTCGCCCACAA
>JAAZDZ010000426.1 GCA_012512545.1 Alcaligenaceae bacterium
CGCAGGCGCCATGTACGACCTCAGCAACGGCATGGTCACCTTCCTGGAAGGCCCGGAGGCCACCCACTGATCTGTACGACCTGAGCGAGGCGCCAAAGCGGGGGCTGAGTCAGGCTCCCCTGCCTGACAAGGTTGTCATTGAGGCAGGGGAAGCTGGCAAGCGCTATTGCACAGTGCCCGGTGGGCGCACATCGCACTGGGCTGTGAAGGCGCTCAGACCTTCGTCTTCGAACCACAGCGTGACAGGCCGCTGAGAGCCGATTTCCAGATCGAAATCGGCCTGTTCCAGCATGACATGATGGCCGCGGGGGGCGAAGTCGAAATTACCCCCTGCGGGTACCACGACCTCATCCACGTGAACCATGGTCGCCATACCATTGCTTTCGGCGTGGGTATGCAGCATGACTTTTCCAAACCCCTCGGCCTGGGCACCCACCAGAACGATATCTTTCGCTCCGGTGTTCTGAATCTGGAAATAAGCAGCGGCAGGCAGGCGGTTGGGCAGCGCCCGTATCCAGCATTGGTTTACCGACACGCCTTCGGCAACGGGCACGGTGTCCGGGTTCGGGAAAGCCCGCGATTCATGGCCGCCATCATTGTGATGATGGTCGTGATGATTGTGAGCGCCGTGGCCCGAATGCGCCTGGACCGACACAGCGAACAGTGCTGCGGCGGCGAATGCCTGGCCGGTAATGGACTTACGCATCATCGTTCCCCTCAGTGCTTGGCCGCGCCATGGCCGCCATGGCCATGATCCGCATGCCCGTGACCATGCCCGCCTGCGCCACTGGCCAGCGGCCGCACGGGCACCAGCAGTTCCAGCGAACTGCGCTTGCCGTCAGCACCTTCAAAGCTCAAGGTCAGCGGCACCTGCACACCTTCTTTCACCTGCTCATGCAGATTGATGAACATGATGTGATAGCCGCCCGGTTTGAGTTCCACTGTCTGCCCTGCAGGCAGATCCAGGCCGGGAATCTCGCGCATCTTCATGATGTTGTTTTCCATTGCCATTTCATGCACCTCGACATGCTCGGCTACGGGGGAATCCGCGGCGACCAGGCGCGTGTCGGTCTCGGACGTTAATTTCATGAAGGCGCCCGTGCCGCTTTGCTGTGCGACAGTGGCGCGTACCCAGGGTTCTTCGACAACAATCTGGGCTTGCGCCGCTGAAGCGATGAACAGCGCAGAAACAGTGAAACCTGCCCATTTGAATAATGTGGACATGGCGATCTCCTTTAACAGATTAAGCTACTGAAAAATAAAGCTGAAAGGGCCCGGCACGGCACCCTTGAGAAGCGACGGCCAGACGCCTGCGCACAGTTTGGGCTGAATAAGAGAACCAGGCTGATGCTCAGGCGTGCGGCACTTGGATTCCTGCCGGAGGCGCCCGCGAGCCCAGAGGCGGGCCCAGCGCGGGGAGCGTCGGCAGCACCTGCGGCACCGCCAACGACGCGACAGAGTGGAAGAGCACGGCGCTGACGACTGTCAGCGCGGCATGGCCGGGAATCAGCTTGTGCGCGACATTCAGGCCAAATGGGCAGGTATCGCCGTTGTAGTGCTGATCGGGCGAGGCGTTTTCAGAGCCAGGAAGATCAAGCTGGACAACGACTGCGCCACCCATGGTGCACAGCGTGATGGCGAAGGGGGTATCGCGCTCGCCGGAGAGATCGGGCATGTAACCCACAGGAATGATGGCCCGGCACAGAAACGAAAAGGCTGTCAGGCAAAACAGAATCTGCCAGACGGCCATGCGTTTACACCAGAAGTTCTTGCGACGGGCGAACATGCGATAAATTGTATGGCAGATGCCGGACACTGTGGACGCCTGCTCAACAACTTTTTGATCTTTGTTTATTCAGACGCTTGCGGGAACCGCATATCCGATAGAATCGACCGACCGCATCACTTTTTTCTGCTTACGACTCAAGATGACAGACAAGAAAAAAACCATCGGCCTCATCGGGTGCGGGCTGATGGGTTCCGGCATTGCCACCAGCCTGCTGCGCAACGGCTTCCCCTTGTGCATTCTTAAGCATGAAGGCAATCAGCCGCTTGACGCCCTCATTGCCGCAGGCGCGACCACCGCTGCCCGCATCTCCACACTTGCCCGGCAGGTTGAAGTCGTCATTCTGTGCGTAACGGGCACGCCGCAAGTCGAAGCCGTATTGTTTGGCGATGATGGCGTTTTGCAGAGTCTGCAGCCCGGCACGATAGTCATCGACTGTTCAACAGCCATTCCGTCATCAACGATGCGTATGGCCCAGGCTGTCCGGCAAACCGGTGGCCGGTTTCTTGATGCCGCCATGACGCGCACCCCAAAAGAAGCTGCTGAAGGCCGCCTGAATCTGATTGTGGGCGGCACCCCTGAAGACTACGCAGACTGCCTGCCGCTGCTGCAAGCCTATGCCGAAGTCATTGTTCACGCAGGCCCTGTGGGCAGCGGGCACCAGATGAAACTGCTGCACAACTATGTGTCGCTGGGGTTTTCCGCCGTGCTGGCCGAAGCGGCTGCCCTGGCCCGCCTCAGCGGTGCTGACCCCGGCCTGTTCTGTGAAGTGCTGGCCGCAGGCGGCGGGGGCGGCGTGGTGCTGGAGCGGCTGCGCCCCTACATAGAAAACGGCGATACCAAAAACTTCCGTTTCTCCACTGCCAATGCCTTGAAAGATCTGGAATACTACTGCGCCATGGCCGAAAGCCTGGAAGGCAGCCAGGGAGTCGCGCAGGCTGTACGAAATCTCTATGCCGACGCCAGCGCGGCGGGATGGGCGCACGCACCTGTACCGCAGGTCATTGATCACCTGGCGGGCCAGCACGAGCCCGGCGCGGCCTCTGAAACTCAAAACAATAATGGAACTCATCAAGGAAATAAAGCCTGACAATTCCATTTTTGGCACACAAAACACCGGATTCCAGCCTTCCGTCCGGGCCATTATGCGCTTAGAGTAGTGTCATTCCCAATCCGATCAAGGAACGATATGAACACCCAACACTCATTCCAGGCGGAAACCGTCACGCATTCACGCGATATCGAACGGCTGGTGGAAGGCGTGGCCACCTCAGACGGCGCGGGTGTGAAGCTGACGCGCGTGCTGAGCCAGCCTCTGCAGCAAAGGCTGGATCCTTACCTGATGCTGGATGCCTTCGGCAGCGATCAGCCCGACGATTACATTGCAGGCTTCCCGGATCATCCTCATCGCGGTTTCGAGACCATTACCTACATGATTGCCGGGCGCATGCTGCACCGGGACAGCGCGGGCCACGAGGGCTTGCTGGAAAATGGCGGGGTGCAATGGATGGTGGCGGGCCGGGGCGTCATCCATTCGGAAATCCCGCAACAGGAGGAAGGCGTCATGCAGGGCTTCCAGCTCTGGCTCAATCTGCCCGCCGCCGACAAAATGACTGCGCCCTGGTATCGCGATATTCCTGCCGAAAAACTGCCGCGCTTCACCACCCCGGATAATGTGGCCGTCACCGTGATCGCCGGGCGCAGCCACGGCATCAAGGGCGCAGTGGAACGGCCGGTCACCGAGCCGCTGTACCTCGACCTGCATTTTTCCGGCACTTCACCCTTTCAGCAGTCGCTGCCTGCCGGGCACAACGCTTTTCTGTATGTCTACGAAGGCAGCCTGGACGTCAATGGCCGGACCGTCAACGCAGGCCGCATGGGTGTGCTGTCCAGCCACGCTGAGGCCGACGGGGTCGTGATCGAAGCCCAGGCGGGCACCCGCGCACTGCTGTTAGCGGGCAAGCCATTGAAAGAACGCATTGTGCAATATGGGCCTTTCGTGATGAATTCCGAAGAGGAAATCCACCAAGCCTTCAGCGATTACCGGGCCGGACATTTTTCCGGCGCAATCGCCAACTCGCAGAACTGATTCAGCATGACGCGGGCGCGTGGCGAAACGGTTCATGATTCTGGCGACTCACCCTGAGGTATCCTTCCGGCATGAGCACGAAACTCGACCTATAGGCAGGATATGCAGCAGGATACACAGGCGGAAGTTCTCGACTTCCTGAAATCGGCCAGCCCCCACGAGGCCGCAGAACCCGCGCGCATCGTGGAAACCCATATTTCCGTGATTCTGCTCCAGGGCGGGCGCGCCTGGAAACTCAAGCGCGCGGTGCTGCTGCCCTATGCGGATTTTTCCACCCCCGCGCTGCGCCTGTCGGCCTGCCAGCGGGAGGTCGAGCTCAACCGGCGCACGGCGCCTTCAATCTACATCGGCGCCCGGCGCATCACCCGGGAAGACAACGGCCGCCTGGCGTTCGATGGCTCGGGAGAACTGGTGGATGCCGTCGTGGAAATGCGCCGCTTCGATGAAGACACCCTGTTTTCCAGGCTGGCAGCAGCCAACAGACTGAACCGCCCCCTGCTGACGGCCCTGGCCCGCGATATCGCCGCCTTCCACAAAGAAGCGGAAATCCGCCCCGTTGAAGGCGCGGCCAGTATCGCCACGATTCTTGCGCTCAACGAGCAATCCACGGAAATCGGCCAGGTGCTGGGCCAGGAAGCCGTGCAAGGTCTGAGAACCGCATTGCGCACCGCCCTGGAGCACCACCGCGAACGGCTCGACGCCCGCGCCCGGGCGGGAAAGATCCGCCTGTGTCACGGCGATCTACACCTGCGCAATCTGTGTCTGGTGGATGGCCGCCCCACGCTGTTCGATTGCATAGAGTTCAACGAAACCCTGGCCACCATTGATGTACTCTACGATCTGGCCTTTTTGCTGATGGATCTCTGGAAGGTCGGCCTGCCCGCCGAAGCCAACTGGCTGATGAACCGCTATCTGGACGAAAGCGACGAAAACGACGGCCTGCCCCTGCTGCCCTTCTTCATGGCGCTGCGGGCCTCCATCCGCGCCCAGGTGCTTGCCACCCAGGCCGCCATGCCCGATGAGCCGCAGCGCGATGCGCTCACCGCCGAAGCTCAGACCTACCTGACACTGGCCCTGGAACTGCTGCAGCCCGGGCGCGCGCAATTGCTGGCGATAGGCGGCCTGAGCGGCTCTGGGAAATCCACGCTGGCGGCGGCCATCGCCCACAAGGTCGGCCCCGCCCCTGGCGCCCGTATATGGGCCAGCGACCGCATCCGCAAGCAGCAGGCGGGGGTTCCAGCAGAGACCCGCCTGCCCCCGGAGAGCTACACCCTGGAATCATCCGGGCGCGTCTATAACGCCTTGTACGAACAAACGCGCCACACACTGGAAGAAGGCTGTCCGGTGATTGCCGACGCGGTGTTTTCCCGCCCGGAGGAACGACAGGCCATTGAGCAATGCGCCACGCAGGCGGGCGCGGCTTTTTTAGGCGTCTGGCTGGAAACCGACCCTGCCATTCTGATGGCCCG
>JAAZDZ010000427.1 GCA_012512545.1 Alcaligenaceae bacterium
GTCATAGACCGCCCCGCCTCCGTGCTCAAGGAGCTGCTTGAAAACGCGCTGGACGCGGGCGCCCGCGCCATTGAAGTGCGCCTGGATGGCGGCGGCATCCGCCGCATTGCCGTCATTGACGATGGCAGCGGCATCCCCCCCGATGAACTGCCTTTGGCGCTGCGCCGCCACGCCACCAGCAAGATCGCCTCGCTGAACGACTTGGAACATGTAGCCTCCATGGGCTTCCGGGGCGAAGCGATCGCCTCTATTGCCTCTGTGGCCCGGCTCACCATCACCTCGCGCTGCGCCAATACCGACCACGCCTGGCAGATTGATGGCACAACCCAGGAAGTCAGCGCCGCTGCCGGGCCTGTCGGCACAACGGTCGATGTCCGCCAGCTTTTTGACGCCGTGCCCGCCCGCCGCAAGTTTCTGCGTTCCGAAACCACGGAATACGGCCACTGCCTGGATGCTCTGGAACGCATTGCCCTGGCCTACCCTGAAGTCGCCTTCCGCCTGTTTCATAACGAAAAGCCGCAAAGGCACTGGCGTGCGGGCGATATGGCCCAGCGTCTGCGCGATGTGCTGGGGGCCGAGTTCATGGAACAAGGCATATTGGTGGAGCGCGACCACGGCCTGATAGCGCTGCGCGGCCTGATTACCCGCCCCACACTGGCGCGTCATCGGGCCGATCGCCAGTATCTGTATGTCAATGGGCGCTTTGTGCGGGATCGCGCTGTCTCTCATGCCATCCGGCAGGCATACTCCGACGTGCTGCACGGCGACCGCCACCCTGCTTACGCCCTGTTTCTCAGCGTGGACCCCGCCGTGGTGGATGTCAACGTCCATCCAGCCAAGCATGAAGTCAGGTTCCGCGACAGCGGCGCCATCCATCGTTTTGTTTCGCAGACGCTCAACGAAGCGCTGGCCAGCACACCGGGCATACATGAAGCCCCTGCAGCAGCTCGCGCTCCAGAGCACATGGCTCAGCCCGCAGGCACCCCGGACACTTACGGCGCATCATCTGCAGGGGCCTCCATGCCCTTGCACGCGCCAGACCCCCTGGGCGCTACAGATACCCCACCCCGCCCCACAGGCATGACCCCCGGCCAGCAATACGCTTTCAGCCTGCGCGACCGCCCGGCCGGCAATACCCCACCCGACGCCTGGCAGACACTGTATCGGCCGCTGGAAGGCGCCGCAGGCACCCCGGCGACCGGCACCGGCGCGGCCCCCGCCGCCCTGCCCCCCGGGTGGGCACCTCAACACGAACCGTTCCACGACAGCGCTGAACACGACTCCCAGCCCCTGGGCCAGGCCCTGGGCCAGGTTCATGGCATTTACATTGTTGCGCAGAACCGCAAGGGGCTTGTGCTGGTCGATATGCACGCCGCCCATGAGCGGGTTGTGTACGAAGCGCTCAAGCGCGCCCTGGATGCCCGCGAATTGCCGCGTCAGGAACTGCTGGTGCCCGTGGTGTTCAGCGCCGACCCACGCGACCTGGGGCTGATCGAAGAATACCGCGACACGCTGGAAGAACTGGGCCTGGCGCTCACGCCAGCAGGGCCGGCCGCCATCGCCGTCCGGGCTGTGCCTGCCCTGCTTGCGCGCGGCGACATCGAATCCCTGGCGCGTGGCGTGCTGCGCGATCTGGCCAGCGTGGGACGCTCCAACCTGCTGACGGAGCAACGCAACGAACTGCTGTCCACCATGGCCTGCCACGGCTCTGTCAGGGCCAACCGCAGGCTGACGCTTGACGAGATGAACGCCCTGCTGCGGCAGATGGAACAAACCGAGCGCGCCGACCAATGCAATCACGGGCGGCCCACCTGGCTGCAATGGCCCCTGGCCGAACTGGACCGGATGTTTCTGCGAGGCCAATGAACACCATGCGTTCTCCCGTCATCTGCCTGGTGGGGCCGACGGCCTCCGGCAAAAGCGCCGCCAGCCTGGCCCTGGCCGCACGCTGGCCGGTAGAAATCATCGTCATGGATTCCGCCACCATTTATCGCGGCATGAACATTGGCACCGCCAAACCCTCCGCCGACGAGCAGGCCCGGGTGCCCCATCACCTGATCGACATCCGCGACCCGGCAGAAAGCTATTCAGCTGCTGAATTCCGCAGCGACACCCTGGACTTGATCAGACAGATTCAGGAACGCGGCCGGTTCCCGGTGATTTGCGGGGGCACCATGATGTATTACAAGGTGCTGCGCGAAGGCATCAGCAACCTGCCAACCGCCGACGCGGCCCTGCGGGCGCAAATCGACGAAGAAGCCCGGCAGCGCGGCTGGCCCGGCCTGCACGCTGAACTGGCCGTCTACGACCCGGCAAGCGCCGCGCGGCTGGCTCCCAACGACAGTCAGCGCCTGCAGCGCGCCATTGAAATCTACCGCGTCAGCGGCATACCGATGTCGGAATGGCTGGCGCGTGACAAACCCAGCGCCCCAGCCCACGACTATCTGACGCTCAGCCTCGAACCCGGCAACAGGCTGGAACTGCACGCCCGCATCGCGCAGCGTTATCAGGCGATGCTGGCAGACGGCCTGTTGGAAGAAGTGATGCAGCTGCGCGCGCGCGGCGACCTGCACACCGGCCTGCCTTCCATCCGCTGCGTGGGCTACCGCCAGTTGTGGGACCACCTGGAAGGGAAGGTATCCCTTGAAACCGCTGTGGAACAGGCAATTGCCGCCACCCGTCAACTGGCCAAGCGGCAACTGACGTGGTTGAGATCGAACCCGGATCGCCAGATTGTGGACTGCTTATTGCCCGATGCCACTGCGCGCATAGTGGAGCTGGCCGCCCCGAACCTGCGCGCATAAACAGCTTAAACCAGCACTACCTGGGGCGCCTCAGCGCCTTCGCGCTCGGCGATTTCGCCCAGGCGGTAGACGGTTTCGCCCTTGCTTTGGAAGGTGGCTGTGATGGCCTCAGCCTGGGCGGCAGGCACAATGACTACCATGCCAATACCGCAATTGAAGACCCGCAGCATTTCGGCTTCGGCTACATTGCCGTTTTCCTGCAGCCACTGGAACAGGGGCGGCATGACCCATGCATCGCGGTGCAGACGCGCCGCCAGGCTGGACTGCAGCACGCGGGGGATATTGTCCAGCAGGCCGCCGCCCGTGATATGGGCCAGGCCCTTGATGTCGCGCCCATGGGTCGCCAGGGCATGCAGGACGGATTTCACGTAAATGCGGGTCGGCGCCATGACGACATCTTCGAGCGTGCGGCCATCGAATTCCTGATTGGGACGCGCATTGGCATGGCGCAGGATTTTACGCAGCAGGGAAAAACCATTGGAATGCGCGCCGCTGGAAGCCAGGCCCAGCAGAACATCGCCCGGCTGGATCTGCCTGCCGTCGATGATGGCGGACTTTTCAACGGCGCCGACCGCGAAACCGGCCAGATCGTATTCGCCATCGGGGTACATACCCGGCATTTCGGCGGTTTCGCCGCCGATCAGCGCGCAGCCTGCCTGTTCGCAGCCCTGCGCAATGCCCTGTACTACACTGGCGGCCGTATCGACTGACAGCTTGCCGCAGGCGAAGTAGTCGAGAAAATACAAAGGCTCGGCGCCCTGCACCAGAATGTCGTTGACGCTCATGGCAACGAGATCGACCCCGACGGTATCGTGGCGATTCCACTCAAAGGCCAGACGCAGCTTGGTGCCAACGCCGTCTGTTCCAGACACCAGCACAGGCTCTTTCAGGTGACGCGGCACCTCGAACAAGGCGCCAAAGCCGCCAATGCCCGCCATGACCCCTTCACGCATGGTACGCGCGGCCATGGGCTTGATGCGGTCAACCAGGGCCTCGCCGGCGTCGATGTCAACGCCCGCGTCGCGATAGGTTAAAGAGGCAGAATTTTTGTCAGTCATGAGAAAAGCCGTGGGATGTGCAAGAATTGCGGGTTGAACTGTATATCTGGCCGGATTTTACGATGAACTGAAGAATGTGGCCCGAAAACGAGACATGGCACAACAACTGATACTCGATCTGCTTCCCGCGCCCCCGCCATCACTGGACAATTTCGTAGTGGGCCGCAACGCTGCCGCCCTGGATGCGCTGCGCCATTGCGAAGGCGGTCGTGCCATTTATCTGTGGGGGCCGCAGGGCGTGGGGCGCAGCCACCTGCTGCATGGCGCCTGCCAGCTCATGGATGGACACTACCACGATGCCCCGGCCCCGGCCACCGAATTACACGACCTGGCCACCGCCGACACCTTGGCCGTCCGGCTGGTCGCCGTGGATGATGTCCAAGCGCTTGATGCCCACGGCCAGGCTGCCTTGTTCGCCTTGTACAACCGCTGGCGTGAAAGCGCTTCGACCCGCCACGCCTTTGCGCTGGTGATCGCGGGCGACCGCGCGCCCATGGCCATGGAAGTACGCGAAGACCTGCGCACCCGCCTGGGCTGGGATCTCGTCTTCCGCCTTGAGCAACTGTCCGACGACGAACGTGCCCAGGCATTGCACAGCCGCGCGGCGCAGCGCGGCCTGGAGCTTTCCCCCGAAGTCATCTCCTGGCTGCTCACCCACCACGAGCGCGATATGAGCCGCCTCACATCACTGGTCGATGCGCTTGACCGCTATTCACTGGCCCGCCATCGCGCCATCACCCTGCCTTTGCTGAAAGACCTGCTTGCCAGCCACCAGCCCTGACAGAAGAACCTATAGAAGATTCAGAGAAGAATTACTCATGACATCACCCTCCCGTCTTGCCCTGTTTGACCTGGACCATACCCTGCTGCCCCTGGACAGCGATTATCAATGGGCGGATTTCCTGGCCCGCACAGGGCGCGCAGGCGACCCCGCCGAAGCGCAGCGCCTGAACGAAGAACTGATGGAGCGCTACAACGCAGGCAATCTCACAGCAGAAGAATCTGCGGAATTCATGCTGGGCCTGCTGACCCGTGCCAGCCAGCCGGAACTGGCGCACTGGCATGAAGTCTTCATGGCGGAAGTCATTCGCCCCGCCATTCGCCAGAACGCCATTGAGCTTGTGCAGGAACACATGACGCGGGGCGACCTGTGCGCCATCGTGACGGCCACCAACGACTTTGTCACGGCGCCGATTGCCCGCGCATTCGGCATTCCCCATCTCATTGCCACTGTCGCCGAAAACCGCCAGGGCCGCTACACTGGCCGCATTCAGGGCGTGCCCAGTTTCCAGGCCGGAAAAATCACGCGTGTTGATGAATGGCTGGCCGGCCTGCGCCTGGCCCGCGATGCCTTCCAGGAAACCTTCTTCTACAGCGATTCAACCAACGATCTGCCTTTGCTTGAAGTCGTCAGCCACCCGATTGCCACCAACCCCAGCCCCACCCTGCGCGATATTGCCCAGGAACGCGGCTGGAAAGTACTGGACCTGTTTAAGGAAATGCAGGATGACAAGTCCTGAACATAAAATACGCACATGCTGCCCAACACAATAAAGAAATTTGTCACTCGTCTGTTCTCCAGCACACGTTCGGGCCCGGAACGCCTGCCGGTCGAGACACACGGCATTGACCGGCGCAAGGTTTCACGCCACGCCATCAAAGTCTGTGAAGTCCTGCGCCAGCATGGCTA
>JAAZDZ010000428.1 GCA_012512545.1 Alcaligenaceae bacterium
CCTCTGGATATCTAAGGACAGGTCATGATCGGTAATTGGAACTATGGCACCGGCCGCCGCAAGACTTCGGTCGCCCGCGTGTTCATGAAAAAGGGTACGGGCAACATCGTTGTGAACGGCAAGCCCGTCGACGAATACTTCGCCCGTGAAACCGGCCGCATGATCGTGCGCCAGCCCCTCACGCTCACCAACCACCTCGAATCGTTCGATTTCCACATCAACGTGCATGGCGGTGGTGAAAGCGGCCAGGCTGGTGCAGTGCGTCACGGCATTACCCGCGCGCTCATCGACTACGACGAAACGCTCAAGCCTGAACTCAAGCAGGCTGGCCTCGTGACTCGCGATGCCCGCGCAGTGGAACGTAAGAAAGTCGGTTTCCACAAGGCACGTCGCCGCAAGCAGTTCAGCAAGCGCTGATCATTGCTTGCGTGGGTGCTCCGGCGCCCGCAGAACGACAAAAACCCCTGGCATATGTCAGGGGTTTTTTCGTTGGTGTGCGCCGTATGGGCTGGCGTTGCCGGGAGCCGAAAAAAACCGGCACCTTTGCGGGGTGCCGGCTGTCGGGTTGTCGCGAGCACCGAAGCCTGTGCTTCGGTGCCGGGCCCGGGGTTTAGCTGGAGATGGGGCGGGGGGCAACAACCTGAGTCATCAGATCGTGATCCCAGTCGCCTTCAACCACTACGTGACCTGCAGCGCCCAGTTCGAAGGCTTCGATCAGGTTGTGGTTCACGTAGGCGTACACGCCAGGCTGTGCGAAGGTGTAGATGGCTGCAGCCGAGGCACCGCCCGGGATGAACCAGGTTTCGATATCGCGCACCGGCGTGTTCGAGAACTTGCCCAGAGGCCAGAACCAGTCTGCGTGACCACCGATCAGGTGGGGGCGCGTATCGCGGTTGCACTGGCCGTGGATGAACAGCACGGTTTCGCCGACCTTGGCCTTCAGGGCACCGTCGCCAGTCAGAGCGCCGACCTTGCCGTTGAACACCACATGCGTCGGAATGAGGCCGCGCATGACTTCGGTGGTGTCGGCATAGCTTTCGATCAGGCTGTTGTACTTTTTGTAGTTACCGTTTTCATCCTTCGGAATGTACAGATCCTGTTCGCCGATGGTGTAGATGCGATCGTACTTCAGGGTGTTGCCGTAGGCGTCCTTCAGGCCGTCGCGCGGCAGCACAACCAGGGTGCCGTTCATGCCGGTAACAACGTGCCATGGCACCATGCCTTCAGGCGCGCAGTGGTAAATGAAGGCGCCAGCGCGGTCAGCCTTGAAGCGCAGCACGACTTCTTCGCCGGGGTTGACGTTGGTCAGCGATGCGCCGCCCAGCGCGCCTGTGGAGCCGTGGAAGTCGATGTTGTGCGGCATGTTGTTGGTGGCCGGGTTCACCAGGGTGAGTTCGACGTAATCGTTCTGGCTCACGACCAGGGTGGGGCCGGGCATGCTGCCGTTGAAGGTTTGAGCCCAGACTGTTGTGCCCTTGTCGTCGATGACCATCTCTTTTTCTTCGATGACCATGCGGAACTCAACCACCCGGGGGCCGCCAGAGGCGATTTGTTCGTGTTCGTGCACGAAGGGCGGGGCGACGAGGTCAACCTTGACGCGAGGCAGCTTGGAAATTTCGTCAGGGGTGTAGGAGGTGGTGGGAGGCGGAGTGAGGCTGACCGCTTTTTTGCCGTTATTGGCCGTGTTTGCAGCAGCAGTTGCGGGAGCCGCAGCAGCAGCAACAGCCAGTGAACCCGAGACAGCACCGATGCCTGCGTTTTTCAAGAATGCACGTCGTTCCATGATAAGGCTCCGTTGTAAGTAAGCGTTATGCTTTTCTTAAGGGTTGCCAAGCAGGTATCCCCCTCTTGGCGTGAAATTGTTGATGACCTATTGAAGCGTGAAACAAATTGAGGGTCTTTGTTTCAGCGCAAACTGGAGTGCAAATACACGAATCGTCGTGCATAATTAAACAACCTCAATGTTTCATGTTTTCAGGAAGTGCCATGATATCGGCTGCGGATGCACGCATCAAGGTTGGAATTGTCGGAGGAACCGGCTATACGGGCGTAGAGCTCTTGCGATTGTTGTCGCAGCACCCTAACGTCGATTTGCGGGCGATTACATCCCGCAAGGAAGACGGCATGCATGTCGCCGACATGTATCCCAGCCTGCGTGGGCGTGTGGACATCAAATTCCAGACTCCCGATTCCGCCGGGCTGGAACACTGCGACGTGGTCTTTTTTGCCACACCCCATGGGGTGGCCATGGCTCAGGCTGAAAAACTGCTGGCAGCGGGTGTTCGCATCATTGATCTTGCGGCCGATTTCCGCTTGCAGAACCTGTCCAGCTTTGAACACTGGTACAAAATGCCGCATGCCTGCCCCGATATCCTGAAGGATTCCGCTTACGGCCTGTCAGAACTCAATCGCGAGCGCATTGCCCAGGCCCGCGTGGTGGGCAATCCGGGCTGCTACCCCACCACCGTGCTGCTGGGGCTGGCCCCGTTGTTTTCCGGGGGCCAGGTACGCATTGATGTCGATAACATCATTGCCGACTGCAAATCCGGCGTGTCGGGGGCGGGCCGTGCGGCGAATGTCGGCTCGCTGTTTTCCGAAGCAGGTGACAACTTCAAAGCGTATGGGGTCATGGGGCATCGTCACCACCCTGAAATTTCCGAGCAGCTGGCATTGCTGGCCGGTCAACCCGTGGGGCTGACCTTCACGCCGCACCTGGTGCCCATGATTCGCGGAATGTTTTCCACCCTGCATGTGCGCATCGATCCTGCCGCGCTCGACACCGATTTCCAGGCGTTATTCGAACAGTTCTACGCCAACGAGGTCTTTGTCGATGTCATGCCAGCGGGCAGCCTGCCGGAAACCCGCAGCGTGCGCGCCTCCAATTACCTGCGCATTGCGGTGCACCGCCCCGATGGCGGCGATCGTCTCATCATTCTTGTCGTGCAGGACAACCTTACAAAAGGTGCTTCGGGCCAGGCAGTGCAAAACATGAACCTCATGTTCGGCCTGCCGGAAACCACCGGCCTGGAACATATCGCCGTTCTGCCCTGATCCCTTTCGGGGCTGTCGCGGAACTCCAGCGGTTGCGTCGGGTCTATACCCACCATGGAACAGCCCTTTCAACAAGAACGCACCGCCGTGGTTGTCGCGCCAGGCACCCAGGTGGCGGAGCGGCCAGCCCCGCCACCTGTCCGCCCCGGTCTGGGGCGCCTGGGTGCGCTGCTCATTGCCATCTTGTGTGGTGCTGTGGTTGGTGGCGCTATCGTTTATTTTCTGTTTGAGCGGCCAGCGCTTGAGGCCGCGCAGGCCCGCGCTCAGGCTTACGAACAGGAACTCATATCCGTGCGCGGGCAGTTGATGCAGGCCAACAGCCTGGCGGCCGCGCTGGAAGGCCGCTTGCAGGTAGAGGAAAGTACGCGGCGCGGGCTGGAAACCGTCATGAGCGCCTTACAGGGCGATCTTGGCAAGGCGCAGGATTCCCTGGCGTTTTACGAACAATTGATC
>JAAZDZ010000004.1 GCA_012512545.1 Alcaligenaceae bacterium
AGGCAGCAGTTCGAGAATGACGCCTGTCGAGAATGGCAGAACCTGTCCGGGCGCGATGCCCAGCAGCCCGGCCAGCGCCTCGCAGGTTTGTTCTGCGGCGTGCAGGCCGGCAGCGCCTGTTCCTGCGTTGGCATTGCCGGTGTTGACCACCAGCGCGCGTATGCCGTTGCCCGCAACCAGATGCCGTTCGCAGACCTGCACCGGGGCGGCGCGAAAGCGGTTGGTGGTGAAAACGCCAGCCACGGCGGTGCCTTCGGCCAGACGGAACACAGTGATGTCTTTGTCAGCGGCTTTGCGAATGCCGCTTTTGGCCGTGCCGATTTCGATGCCGGCAACGGGGTGAATGTCGGATTGCGCAGGGATAATGAGATTGACGGCCATTTTCTTTTTGCAGGCAGGTGAGGAGTTCCCCTGTGGGAACTCCAGGGAATGGAACCGTTGATTCTATCCGCAACAGGCCACGGGTGTCCCGTTGGGTTAATTGCGCAGAGGCGAGTTTGCGCCATCGGGCGGCGCCTGATCGGCCAGCCCGGAGGCTTTGAGTTCTTCCAGCAGTTCAAAGAGAAGCTGCTGGCGTTCAGAGGGCATCTGGCGGAAGGTTTCGCCCACCCGATTCTGGTAGGCGTTCGACATGGTGCGAAAGCTTTGCCTGCCTTTGGCAGTCAGGCGGATCAGGCAGCTGCGCCGGTCGGAATCGACCTTGACCCGCTCGACCAGGCTGTCGCGTTCAAGCTGGTCGGCAATGCCGGTGATGTTGCCGTTGGTCACCATCATGCGGCGCGAGAGTTCGCTCATTTTGAGGCCGCGCGGTGCATCGGCCAGTTGAGCCATGAGGTCGAAGCGCGGCAGGGTGGTGTCGAATTGGGTGCGCATCAGGCTGCGCATACGGTTCTCTACCAGCCTGCTGCAGGTAAGCAGGCGCAGCCACAGGCGGAGATCCAGCGTATCGCCGGGCCGCGCCCAGCTTTCGCGGTCGGGGTGAGCACAGCCGACCACGCCGAGGTTGTGGGAATCTTTCATGTGCAGACCTTGTCTCCAAGAGCCGGTCAGGGGTGGACCGGCAATGTCTGCACAGTTTAGGTATCGACAATTGACCCCGCCTTGATGTTTGGCAGGAAATCAGCGATTGGTGGCAGGGGAAGGGGCGTTCAGGCCGCGTTGAGCGTGGCGAATACCTTTTCGGCGATATCCAGGGTTTCGTTGATGATAGCTTCGGTGTGTGCGCCGGAGACAAAACCCGCCTCGAAGGCCGAGGGCGCGAAGTGTACGCCTTGATCAAGCATGCCGTGGAAGAAGCGCTTGAACATTTCGACATCGGACTCGGAAACTTCGGCCAGGGTGGAGGGGATGCCGTTACGGAAATACAGTCCGAACATGCCGCCCACGAAATCGGCGCTGAATGCGATGCCCGCGGCGCGAGCGCGCTGCTCCAGGCCCTGCGCCAGCTGCGCGGAACGTGCTCCAAGGTTGTCGTAGAAACCGGGCTGGTCGAGCAGGCGAAGCGTAGTCAGCCCGGCAGCCACGGCCACGGGGTTACCCGACAGGGTGCCGGCCTGGTAGACGCCGCCCAGCGGAGCGATATGGGCCATGATGTCAGCCCGCCCGCCGAATGCGCCAACGGGCATGCCGCCGCCGATGACCTTGGCCAGGGTAGTGAGGTCGGGCTGAACGCCGGTCAGGCCCTGAACACCGCGGGGGCCGGCGCGGAAGCCCGTCATGACTTCGTCGAAGATGAGCACGGTGCCATGCCTGGTGCAAAGTTCGCGCAAGCCTTCCAGAAAACCCTCGCGCGGCTTGACCAGATTCATGTTGCCCGCAATGGGCTCGACAATGATGCAGGCGATTTCGTCGGGATATTTGGCGAAGGCGGCGGCGACGGAATCCAGGTCGTTGAAGTCGAGCACCAGGGTGTGCTGAATGAATTCCGCAGGCACGCCGGAGGAAGTGGGGTTGCCGAAGGTGAGCATGCCAGAACCGGCCTTGACCAGCAGACTGTCGGCATGGCCGTGATAGCAGCCTTCGAACTTGATGATGCGCGAGCGGCCCGTATAGCCGCGCGCCAGCCGTATGGCTGACATGGTGGATTCGGTGCCGGAACTGACCAGCCGGACCTGCTCCATGGAAGGCAGGCGGGCCACGATGGCTTCGGCGATTTCGATTTCTGCTTCGGTCGGTGCGCCGAAAGACAGGCCATTGACGGCGGCCTTCTGTACCGCTTCGATGACTTCGGGGTGGGCGTGGCCAAGGATGGCGGGGCCCCAGGAGCCTACGTAGTCAATGTAACGGGTGCCGTCGGCGTCCCATACATAAGCGCCTTGAGCGCGCTGAATGAATCGGGGCGTGCCGCCCACTGAGCGAAAGGCGCGGACCGGCGAGTTGACGCCGCCAGGGATGGTCTTGCAGGCACGATCGAATAATTCAGAATTACGGGACATATCTTGCTCGATAGGAATGAATGGAGCCGGAAGCCGGACGATGGGTTAATGATAGTCGATCAGGCAAACAGGACGCGGGTGCAGTGCCGGGCCGCAGCTTCAATGTCGGGCGCGAGAAATACGCCGCTGATGACGGCGATGCTGTCTGCCCCGGCCTGTACGACGGCTTGCGCGTTTTCCGCAGTGATGCCGCCAATCGCGACGACGGCGGGACGCGGGCCATCAACGGCTGCGACAATCTGCCGCGCCTGGCGCAGGTGCTCCGGCAGGGCGCGTACTGCGTCAGGTTTGACGCTGGATGGGTACATGGCGCCGAAGGCGACGTAATCGACATCGGCCAGCAGGGCGCGTTCGGCCAGCGCGGGCTCGTTGTAGCAGGAGCACCCCACAATGCGTTCCGGCCCCAGCGCTATTCTGGCATCGGCCAGGCTGCCGTCATCCCGCCCGAGGTGTACGCCGTCGGCGTCAATCAGGGCAGCCAGGCGCCAGTCGTCATTGATGATGCTGAGGACGCCGAGTTCGCGGCAGTGCTGCACGACCTGGCGGGCCTGTTCGACAGCCGCATCGGGTGCGGCGGTTTTGCGGCGCCACTGAAAGGCAGCCATACCGCCCGATGCGGCCGCGCTGATGGCGGCGAGCATCCGGTCGGTGTCATCCCATTCGGGCGATACGCCATACAGGCCGCGTGGAAAACGCAATGAGGTGCTCATGAACGGCTCCGGTTGAAGATGCGCCCGCCCATGCCGGGCTGGAAAATACGCTTGGCCATGGCGTTGACAATAGCCACACTGCGGTCCACCGCTTGCGGCAGTTCGGTGCCGCGCGCCAGCTCTGTCGTCAGGGCGGTCGCCAACAGGCCGTCGCTGTCGCTGACAGGGTCGCTGACAGGCGACGGCCAGCGCGTGCTCTGGCCATGCTCGTCGCGCAGCAGATAATCACGCTGCGCGCCAGTGCCAGGTACGCCTGACACCAGCAAGGCGCTGGCGCCGTAATTCAGTAAGGCATCCATGGCGTGGGCAAGCGTGTGCCCGGGCAGCAGACCGTGGGATTGCCACTGCTGCAGCAAGGTGTGGTCGACCACAACCAGGTCAGTCTGGGGCAGCACCAGTTCCAGCAAGGCGGCCTGCGTGTCTTCGGCATCGAATTCATCCTCGACAGACACATGCGGCATGCGCTGCAGGTGGACAATCAGAGGAATGTTGCTGTAATCGGCGACGATCTGGGCGAGTGCGCTGACGGATTCCGTTGTATAAAGCGCACCGGCCTTGATGGCGTGCGCTGGCATGTCTTCCAGTAGACAACGGGCCTGATCATCCATGAGCTCTGGGGTTATTGGCTCGATGTTTTCAAGGACGGCGGTATCCTGTACCAGAGAGCCTGTCAGTACCGAAATCGCGTGGCAACCGAGTTCGGCGCTGGTGACGGCATCAGCGGGCAAGCCGGTCGAACCGCTGGGGTCGAAGGGCCCGAAAATCAATATGATGGGAAGTGGCGCTGCGGACACGATAAAGGTGGAATCAGGGGCGCCTCTCATGTGGGCAGCCCTCTTGGGTTTAGTAACATTGGCCCCATTCTATAGGAAGCCGTTGCATGCCCGCACGGCCTCCCCATTAAAGTGAGCAACAAAATCATGCGAACCTGGATGTGTTTGATTTGTGGATGGATATATGATGAGGAAGCCGGTCTTCCAGAAGAGGGCATCGCCCCCGGCACGCGCTGGGAAGATGTTCCGCCCAACTGGGTCTGCCCGGAATGCGGCGCCCGCAAGGAAGACTTTGAACTGATCGAGGTCTGATTCATGCGATGTTGCCGCGTGGCGCTGTCGCTGTTTATAGCCAAGCCAGGAGGTGAGCCATGATTGATGATTCTCAGTCCGAAAACGTTCTCAACCTGTCCCGGCAGCTGCTTTTGGCCATGCCCGGAAAAGTCGGGGGCAGCCTCGCCAATACGGTGATTTATGTGTGTGAACACACGGAGCAGGGCGCATTGGGGCTGGTGATCAACCGCCCCACTGATCTCACCGTGGGCGACCTTCTCAAACGGCTTGATCTTCCCCTGTCTCTGGAAATCGGCGCGCGCGAACAGGCTCCGGTGTTTTTCGGGGGGCCGGTACAGACGGATCGTGGCTTTGTGCTGCACATGCCGGCGCAGGGCTATAGTTCCAGCATCACGCTGGGCGAAATCGCTCTTACGACTTCGCGCGACGTGCTCCAGGACGTCGCGGTCGGGAAAGGGCCGGAGCACATGCTGATCACCCTGGGTTATGCAGGCTGGGGCGCCGGGCAGCTGGAAGATGAAATGTCTCAGAACGCCTGGCTGCATGTTGATGCCACCAACCAGATTCTGTTCGATATGGAACCCGAAAAGCGCTACGATGCCGCATTGGCTCAATTGGGCATCGAAAGCGCCTTCATGCTGACGGGCGACGTCGGCCATGCCTGAACAAGCCGTTTCGGGCGCTCCTGGCGCCCTTTCCCAGGAAACTCTGTTGGCATTCGATTACGGCGTGAAAAAAATAGGCGTGGCCATAGGCAACACTCTGACCCGGCAGGCCCGGCCCTTGCGTGTGCTGCGTCCTGTGACACGCGAGCAGCGATTCCAGGCCATCAGCGAACTGCTGGGGGAATGGCAGCCTGATCGCGTGATTGTCGGCCTGCCGCTGACGACCGGAGGCGGCGAGCAATACGCTTCGTTGCGGTGCCGCCGTTTTGCCAATCAGCTGCATGGGCGTTATGGCCTGGCCGTTGAACTGGTTGACGAGCGCGGCACCAGCGTTGAGGCGCAGGGCATACTCGGCACC
>JAAZDZ010000429.1 GCA_012512545.1 Alcaligenaceae bacterium
CCTCCAAACAGGGCGGAGCCAAGAATGAGAGCGGTAGTCAGCTTCAGGGTGGAATTCTTCATAGTATCGGCTTATTTTTCCTGAAATTATGGTTGAAGGCAGCCCGACTTTAGTTTTTGGCTTCGCCGGAATGCCTCGGCCATCATGGCCACATGATGCATACGTTTTGTAACAAATCATGTACACTGTTGATACTGCTTAGGGAGTCAGGCTGAAAAGTGCGGTTGTAAAGAAACGACTGTTACCGCACCACCCTCTCTCCTGGGTCAAATGCTAAGGCAAAAGTTTTCCGTTTGTCCTCGGGGGTAAACCCCAGATCGTCGGTGAGAAAGCGCAAAGTTTGCTATTTAGCAAATCCATTCCCTTTGTCAGGATCTTGTAATGTTGCGGCGCAATAATTTTCCTTGACACGAATTTTGTGTTAGGTAAAATAAGAATTGTGCGGTGCAACAAACGCTCCCACACTACGGGCGCTAGCCCCTTATTAATCAGGAAAGGAACTCACATGAGCGCGGTCCCCCAACAAGTACTCGTCAACCAGAAAGCCTCGGTCGATAACCTTCTCGCATTCCAGGAAGCGGTATTCAATGGTTTCGAGAAGTTGGTTGACCTCAACCTCAAAGTCGCACGTGCTTCGCTGGACGAAGCTGCCCAGAAAACTCAGGAAGCCCTCGAAGTGAAGGATGTGCAGGAAGCTGTCAATTTTGCCAGCGGTCTGGTTCAGCCCAACACCGACAAGGTTACCGCCTACGGCAAGCATGTCTACGACATCATCTCCGGCCTGCAGTCCAGCCTCACCAAGCTGACCGAAGAACAAGTGGCCCAGGCTCAGCGTCAAGTGGACGACGCCATCGAACAACTGGCCAAGAACGCCCCCACGGGTTCTGAAGGCGCCGTCGCTCTGATGAAGAGCACCCTGGCGACTGCCACCAGCGCGTATGAGTCCGCAGCCAAGGTTGCCCGTCAGGCCAGCGACGCTGCTGAATCGAACATCGCCGCTGCCACCAATGCCACGCTGAAGGCTGCGAACGAAGCTGCTGAAGCCACCAAGACAGCCACCACCAGCACCCGCGCCCGCCGCGCGCCTGCTGCTGAAGCCTAAGGTTTTTGCGGGTATCGGCTCTGGCCGATAACTGCAATCAGGCTGCCCGGATACTGGTAGAAATTACCGGTATCCGGGCTTTTTTTTGGCGTGTTCAGACGGCCTGAACGCATTCGCCGATAAGGGCCGGGCCGCGGTAGATGAGGCCGGTGTACAGTTGCACGGCATCGGCGCCCGCTTCGATTTTTTCGCGCGCCTGGGCGCCCGAATGAATACCGCCGACACCGATAATCGCCATGTCGGGGCCCAGGCGCTCGCGCAGGCGCCGTATGACAGCCAGTGACAACTCATGCACCGGGGGGCCAGACAGGCCGCCGGTTTCATCGGCATGGGGCAGGCCCTGCACCTTGCTGCGATCAAGCGTGGTATTGGTGGCAATCACGCCATCCATGCCGAAACGCGGCAGGAGCTCCGCTATGGCGTCAACCTGTTCGCTTGTGAGGTCAGGTGCGATCTTGACCGCCAGGGGAACGCGCCGCCCGTGCTGGTCGGCCAGTTCTTCGCGGCGTTGCTGTAAAGCCAGCAGCAAGGTGGTGAGTTCGTCGCCGCCTTGCAGAGCGCGCAGATTAGTGGTGTTGGGTGAAGAAATATTCACCGTGATGTAGTCGGCATGTGGATACACGCCTTCCAGGCAGGTCAGGTAATCGTTGACTGCGTCTTCAATCGGCGTGCTGGCATTCTTGCCGATATTCAGCCCCAATATTCCGCCTTCCCGCCTGAAATTGCTGCGCTGCACATTGGCAATGAAGGTTTCCAGCCCCAGGTTGTTGAAACCAAAACGGTTGATGAGCGCCTGCGCTCTCGGCAGCCTGAACAGGCGGGGTTTCGGGTTGCCGTCCTGGGGGCGCGGTGTGACGGTGCCGACTTCAAGAAAGCCAAAGCCCAGCGCGGCCAGGGCGTCGATATGCGCGCCGTTCTTATCCAGGCCGGCCGCCAGACCGACGGGATTACGCAGGGACAGGCCCATCAGCGAGCGGGGGCGGCTTTGCGTGGCGGGCAGCAGGCGCCGGGTATGACGGCAGTCGTAAGCCTGTTGCAACCGTCGCAAGGTGAGTTCGTGAGCGGTTTCGGCATCAAGCGAGAACAGGGCCGCGCGGGCCAGGGGGTAAGCGTTGAAGAGCAGGGACATTGAAAGACAATCAGGGTGAGGGGGTTGTCCAGTTTCCGGCCTGCAGCAGTTGATACGGCTGGAAAGCGGATTTATAGGTCATTTTACGGCTTTCCTCGATCCAGTAGCCCAGGTAAAGCCAGGGCAGGCCCGCCTGGCGACATTGCTCAATCTGCCACAGTATGGCCCAGGTGCCCAGGCTGCCGGGCGCTTCGGGTTCGAAGAATGTATAAACCGCCGACAAACCGTCGTTGAGCACGTCAATCACCGATACCATCAGCAACTGCCCCGAGGCGGCGCGGAACTCAACCAGACGTGTATCGACCCGGCTGGTGAGCAGGAACTGCTGATACTGGCTTTTCATGTCGTCATCCATGCCGGCGCCGGGGTGACGGTGGTGCTGGTAGCGCTGGTAGAGATCGAAATGCGCATCGTCCCAACGCAAACCGGTCGAACGGATATTGAGCGCTTCCTGGCGCTTCCAGCAGCGCCGCTGGCTGCGCGTGGGCTGAAAGCCTGCCACATCAATGCGTATCGGCAGGCAGGCAGAACAGGCGTCGCAATGCGGGCGGTAGGTGAACAGCCCGCTGCGGCGGAAACCCTGCTGCACCAGTTCACTGTACAGCCCGGCATCAATCAAATGGGTGGGAGCCGCCACCTGGGAACGGGCGGCCCGGTCGGGCAGATAGCTGCAGGGGTATTCCGCCGTGGTATAGAACTGCAGCGTCTTGATGGCGAATTCCTGTGGGTCGCTCATGCCTCATCCTTACTGTGTTGCGGGCAATCGGTCTCCAGCGGACGGAGCCGCCCATCATGGAGCAAGCGCCCGGCCTGCCATGGGGGAGCAGGGCGTTGTATGGCTTCGCGCATCAATGCCAGGAAGGCGGCCCGGCTCATGGTGGTAGCCCCCAGGCTGCCCAGGTGCGGCGTATCCTGCTGGCAGTCCAGGTGGGTGATGCCATGACGCGCCAGAAAACGCACCAGGTAGGCAAGGGCGATCTTACTGGCATCGGCCGACCACGCGAACATCGATTCGCCAAAGAAAAACCCGCCCAGATTGACGCCATAGAGCCCGCCCGCCAGGCGGCCATCCACCCATGTTTCCACGCTGTGCGCCTGCCCCATCTGGTGCCATTCGCTGTAGGCGTGGATGATTCTGTCGGAAATCCAGGTACCTGCCTGAGCGGCCCGTGGCGCGGCGCAGGCACGTATGACGTGCGGGAAGGCGAGATCTGTGGTCACGACCACGCGTTCCTGGGGTGTGTTCTGTTCCCTGGCCATTTGCCGCAGCTTCTTGCCCAACGAGCGCGATTCCTTGAAACGCGCGCATTCCAGCACCATACGCGGGTCGGGACTCCACCACAACACCGGGTCGCCCTCATTGAACCAGGGAAAAATCCCTTTTGAATAGGCTTCACGCAACCGGATCACTGATAAATCGCTGCCCGCAGCAAGCAGCCCTTCAGGCAGGGCACGGTCAGGTTCGGGCAGGGGGGTGTCGGGTTCCAGCCAGATCAGACTGTTCACTTCCACGCCTATTGCGAGTCGGGCTCGGGGAGGTCGTAGTGGTGGATGGGAAAAACCCCTGATTGAGCGTCTTCGACATAATGCCGCAAGGTTGTGCTGACCGTGCGAAACGACAACTCATTCCAGGGAATGTCTTCCAGGCGGAAGAAGGCGGCTTCCAGGCTTTCCGGCCCCGGGTACAGGGCGCTGCTGGTGACTTTCGCCAGATAGAAAAAATGGACTTGTTCGGCCTGGGGAACATCAATAATGGTGTAGAGCGCGCCCAGTTCGATCTGGGCGCCGGCTTCTTCCTGGGTTTCGCGCATGGCCCCTTGCGCCGTGGTTTCGCCCAGCTCCATGAAGCCTGCGGGCAACGTCCATTTGCCGTAGCGGGGTTCGATGGCGCGGCGGCACAGCAGCACGCGATCGCCATAGACGGGAACAACGCCGACGACATTGCGAGGGTTCTGGTAGTGAATGGCGCCGCACTGATCGCAGACATCGCGCATGCGATTGTCTTCGGGAGGAACACGCCGGGTCAGGGCGGTGCCGCAAACGGCACAGTATGTTTGTGTCCGGGGGGCTGGGAAATAGAAGGTCGGCGCTGGCGAAGTCATGGGGAAATTCTAACGAAATCCTGGCATTCGGGGGAAACGGGCGGCCAAGATCAACCTGAAACCGGTGAGTCGGGGCCCTGCGAGGGGTTTGCGGAACCTTGCGGGGGCTGGGGGTGGCGCCGGAAATGCAGGGTGTCTTCAAGCGCGTTCTGAGTGCCCGAAAGCAGGGGAATGGCTTGGGCCGGAAACCCCTGGACGCTGCTGGATTGCAGCAGCAGTGGCGTGCCAGTTTCCAGGCAGCGGGCCAGAGCGTCGTGAATGTCGGCATCGGCTGGCAGCGGGGCCGTGGCGCCGCCTGCTGCAGGCTGCAGAGAATCGAGCAGGGCGGGCAGATCGCGCCCCGCAATCAGAGCCGCGCCCCGGTCGGTGGCGGCAAAGAGACGCCCGTTTTCATCCAGATGCAGCGCCTGTACTTCGCGTATGTCCTGCCCGGTATGCGTGCGCAATTTGAGCCGCCCGGAATGAGCGTCTGTTGTTGTGTGGGCGATGAAGGGCGCCGCATCAAGCCGCACGTAAACGCGCTGCGGGCCGTTCTGGAAATACCATTGCCCAAGCGCATCGGCTGCGTAGTTCCGATTCATGAAGGCGAGAATCTGGGGGCTGGCGATCTCTTCGCCAGAAGATTCAGGGCGTTGCAGCGCATCGCCCTTGGGGTGCAGGCGCCATAGTCCAGATTCCGAAAGCGACAGCCAGCCATAGACAGCCGGTACATCCGGCCATCGAGCCATTGCCGCAATGACTTGCTCGTCCATGAGACCCAGGGAAGAAAGAGTACGTAAAGATGATAGCACCAGTCAGAGCGCTGCTGCCGGCCTGTTTCGTGCACGGCGCTGGCTTGCGCGATGGCAGGCAGATTTCTCGAATGAGATAATAGGCCATGGCTCAAATACCCAAAACGGGAAGTTATGCGGCACAAGGATAAAAACTCATCTACATCTCGTTCCACCAGAGGCTTGTTGGGGCCGGGCGCAGATCCCGCCTTCGCTTCGCTGGCTGATCCCGGAATCCGGCGGCGGGTTCTGATGGCGCATCTGGTCACCCATAGCAAGCAGTCTGTGCAGCGATACGTCGGCCGTCCTCTGGGGCGGGTGCTGCTGCGCCGCTGGATGCGTGACAAAGCGGCGAGCGCCTATGTGGAATCCTTTGGTCTGCCGCGTCACATCGTCGAAGAAATCCTGGGCGACGAAGCCCTGACTCTGCATGTCGATCCGCGCAAGTTGATCCGCATTGCCGTGCATGCGCCGCGTCATGTCGAGAAGCGGCCCTCGTCGCTGGCTTTCATCTGGGAAGGAAGCTGGGACCAGCGCCGCGAAGACCTGCGCGTCGGCACGCGCTATCAGTTGATTCGTGAGCTGGACGCCAACCGCCATCAGCTCGAACGCACCGAAAGGTTTCAGCAGTTGCAGGCACGCATTGACGAAGGCAGGCCCTGGGCTTCGCATCAGTTGGGCGTGCTGCTCGATACGCCGGAAAAAATCCGGGCCTATCTGCAGGTGTACATCGATTTTCTGGACGACATGGCGGCCAACGGCTTTGACCCGGGCCGTGGCAAGGATCCAATCGGGGTGGCCATTTCGCGCGAAGGCACCATTCTGAAAGTGAATCGCGGTCTGCATCGGCTGGCTATGGCTCAGCATCTTGGCCTGCCGACCGTTCCGGTGCAGGTCCGCCATGTACACCGGCTGTGGTGGAACACGGTTACCGAAGGCGCGACCGGAGAAGCCGCGCTCAGAAAGATGCAGCAGGCTTTACAGCGTTGCGAGCCTGAAGAGCAGCCGGGCCCGCTGGATGAAGACCCCGAAATCAGTTTGCCGGATGACTTCTGGCCCCTGCCGCGCACCCCCATGGAAAATCGCTCGAAATAAAGAAAAACAGGGTGTTTTCCGCCCTGACTTGGGCTACTGTTGCAAGACTTGAATCACCCCTACACAGGAGAGGTAGTTAATGATCACTTCACGCAAGTCTCATATCGCCGCTGCGCTGTTTTCGGTGTTTCTGGCGGGTTCCGCCTGGGCCGATACGAATACGACAGATGCGCCTGGCATCGACTTTGAACCCACTGTGGGGCAGTCGGGGAAAGACGTAATCTGGGTTCCCACGCCTCAGCAACTTGTGGATCGCATGCTGGATATGGTCGGGCTCACAGCACAGGACAAGCTGGTAGACCTGGGTTCTGGCGATGGCCGTACAGTGATCTCTGCCGCCAAACGCGGCGCAACGGCAAGGGGGATTGAATACAACCCGGATATGGTGGCGCTGTCCAGAAGCGCTGCGCTGCGTGAAGGCGTGGCCGACCGGGCGACTTTCGAGCAGGCCGATATCTTCGAGTCCGAATTTTCGGAAGCGACCGTCGTGACATTGTTTCTGTTGCCGGGGCTGAATCTGCGGCTCAAGCCTACGCTGCTGGACATGAAACCCGGCACGCGTGTGGTGTCCAATTCTTTCACCATGGGCGACTGGGAACCCGATGAAACCGGCGAGGCCGAAGGGTGCACCAATTATTGCATTGCCTACAAATGGGTGATTCCCGCCAAGGTGGAAGGGCGCTGGACAATGCCTCATGGCCAGTTGCAGCTCACCCAGACATATCAGTTCTTTGAAGGCACGCTGAGCCAGGGCGGCACGACATTGCCCATTACTGAAGGCCGCCTGGATGGCGCCGACATCAGTTTCAAGGCGGGTGATGTCACATACACCGGTAAAGTGGCTGGCCAGCAGATGCAGGGCAAGGCGGATGGCCAGGCTGCCTGGAGCGCCACACTGGCAAACTAGTATTTTGTCTGATTGATCGCTGACCACGCGCCAAAGCGCAAGCCTCGTCGTTCACGGCGAGGTGGCAGTCTGGCAGCCGCCAGGCGTTGCGCCGTTATCAGCGGACGATGCGGGCGGAATCGACGTCGATTTCAGGCGGGCGCTTGCGGCTGGTATCGACTTCACCGCGCAATTCTATGGTTGTGGTTTCGCTGACGGGTTCGCGCGGCATGTCGTCGTCGTCGATTTCGACGACGATTTCCCCGGTTCCGTCAGAAAACACATACTTTTCATCGCCTGTCTTGCGCAGCAGGCGGCCCTGCAGCACGACATCCTGATCATCTTTTGGGTTTTTCAAGATGGCGTCCACCGTGGTGGCATGGCTGTCTGATGGCCCTGTGTATTGCGCCTGGGCCGAAAATGCCAGGCTTGCGCCAGCCAGGGCCAGGGCGGCGAATGTGCTGCTTTTCAATTGCATGAGAGACTTCCTTGCGTAGACGGGACTCATCTTTTCCCAACGGTTTGATGATATCAACAGCAGATAGCGAAGTCGTAAGTTTTTGTGCCGGAACCGGCGGGGCACGTAGCGCCAGCCTGGTGCCCGGAATATTCATGCGGCTTCATTAATTGTGTATAATCATGGATTGACTTTGTGCCACACAACCTTGCAGGTTGCTTGGTCAAAGGCATTGGCGCAATGGCAGAGTGGTGATGCAGCGGATTGCAAATCCGTGTACGTCGGTTCGATTCCGGCTTGCGCCTCCAAAAAAATCAAGGGCTTACGTTTCTGGCGTAGGCCCTTTTTTTATGGTGCGCCCAGCATGGGCGGCTTCCTGAAGAATAATTATTTGTTCAGCTGGATCAGCCTGAACGTGGCGCGCGAAACGCAGACTCTGGTGCCGTGCGTGTCGGTGACCGTGCCTTCGCTGAAGGCGGTGCTGCGCCCCTTCTTGAGGACACGGCCTTCAAAAATGAGATCGCCACGGGCAATGTCCAGAAAATGCGTGGACATTTCTATGGTGGCCACACCGATATTGAGCGGATCATGTCCGCGGGCGGCGGCGCTCATGATGAAGTCCAGCACGCTCATCAGCGTGCCGCCATGGGTATCGGCGCGGCTGTTGACCAGGTCGGCGTTCATGGGAAGGCGGGCGCGCGCATATCCTTCTTCAATATGCTCGGCCTGCAGGCCGAGATAGCTCATGAAAGGGATGTTCAAGCCGAAGTAAGGGGCGTCCTCGGTGCAATGGAGCGGGGCAGTTTGGGAAGTCGTCACGTTATTTGTTGCTTGGTTTATTGCGGGAATGTCCTGTTGATTCTACGGTAATTTCAAAAAGGATACTTCGCAGCGCAGCATGGACTGAGGCGGAGGAACCCCGGGCTGTCGCAATGCCTGGTGTGAACACTCATGGGTTATAAGTTATAAGTTGTAAGTTGTAAGACCAACCCGGGTTACACAGCCAATAGATTGCCATGACACGAAAACAAGAAATAGCTGAATTCCTGTCTCGGGAGTTTCCCCAGACCAAATGCACCGTGGAGGATGTGGGACACCTGACCGCTACAGTGCGTCACGAAGTCGGAGAACCTGAACTGCGGCCTGGCGGCACGGTTTCAGGGCCGGTGCTGATGATGACGGCAGACGTAGCGCTTTATGTCGCCATACTGAACGAAATCGGCCTGGTGCCGCTCACCGTTACAACCAGCCTGAATATCAACTTCATGCGCAAGCCCGCAGCGGATGCCGCCATCATCGGCGTGTGCAGATTGCTGAAGCTGGGGCGTTCCCTGGCGGTGGGCGAGGTCAGTCTCTATTCAGAAGGCAGCGATCAGGTAGTTGCCCATGCTGTGGGCACCTACGCAATTCCGCCCTCCACCCAGGCGGCAAAATAACCCTTTCCGTTATGAATATGGCTTGCCAGCCCCTGTGTTCACAATGAGCCGTCCATGAATTCTCCCTGCCCAGGCCGTGCGTGGCGTCATGGGCCGGGCGGGTTCAATCTGCAAAAGGCATAAAGATCCATGAATCCTATTGAACAGCGTATTTCCGAGAGCTTCGCAGCTCAGGGGCTGATGAGCACCCTGGGCGCCGACCTGGCTTTGGTGGAGGATGGAGAAGTCCATATCGCCATGCCGTTTTCCTCCGCGTTGTCCCAGCAGCACGGCTACATACATGCCGGCGCCATCACCAGCATTGTTGACAGCGCCTGCGGCTACGCCGGGCTGACAAAAGCGCCTCAGGGCCATGAAATCGTCAGCGCCGAATTCAAAATCAACTTCCTGCGCCCCGCGCTGGGCCAGCGTTTTCTGGCCATCGGCAGGGTGGAAAGCGCGGGACGATCGCTGGCCGTGTGTACCGGTGAAGTGCGGGCCTTTGCGGATGAAGGCCCCGATTACAAGGTGGTCGCGCTCATGCAGGCAACCATGGTGTTTGTCGCTGCGAATAAATAAACACCTGCCGTTCAGGTGAAGCCGGTGCTGGATGGCAGCCCGCGCGATATCGACGCTTATGGGTTTTTGTAGCGGCAGGCCATTACCTCGGCGGGCTTTGGCTGTATGGCAGCGCTGGATGCTGAACGTTTTCTGGATGCGCAGTCCTGAAAACTGTATCATCCTATATAACTGAAATTCATCATTCAACGAGACATACCCTTGTCAGCCAATGAAGCCACCGCCCCGCAAGACGGGGCTTATCTGTTGTCGGAGCGCGATCAGCGCGGCAATATCATCCGTTTGACTGCCGCACAGGCCCTGGCTGGCGCGAACTCGGTCGTGGTGTATGCCACTGGTTCCATCATCGGTCATATTCTGGCCCCCGATAAATCGCTGGCAACCCTGCCCATCAGTATTTTTGTGGTGGGCATGGCGGCCTGCATTCTGCCCGCCGGGGCCATCGCCCGGCGTTATGGGCGGCGGGCGGTGTTTCTGGCGGGCACGGGCTGCGGGGTTCTGGTCGGTCTGTTATCGGCTCTGGCCATCGTATGGGGTTCGTTCTGGCTGTTTTGCCTGGCGACCTTCTTTGGCGGCGCCTATGCGGCGGTCGTGCTTTCATTTCGTTTTGCTGCCGCCGATGGCGTCAGCCCGGCGAGAAAGGCGCGCGCGCTCTCGTTTGTTATGGGGGGCGGGGTGCTGGCGGGCATTGTCGGGCCGCAGCTGGTGACGCACACCATGTATATGTGGCCTGCCTATATGTTTGCCGCAACCTTTATTGCCCAGGCGGTGGTGGCGGCTCTATCGGCCGTGGTGCTGATGGGCGTCAAGCTGCCTATGCCGACAGCGGAAGAAATCGCCGGAGGGGGAAGGCCG
>JAAZDZ010000430.1 GCA_012512545.1 Alcaligenaceae bacterium
ACGCGTAGTGGCCGTGTCAGGTTGGGGGCCGCTCTGGCTCAACCGTGACATGCAGCGAAGCAAAGCCGCTGCCCGGGTAGATGGCCTTGACGGGCGGCTGGCCGGTGCTGAGAGCCAGCCAGCCGGTGCCTGACAGCAAGGCTTCCATAATAGCCAGCAGTTCCAGCCGGGCCAGGGGCGCGCCGGGGCAGACATGCACGCCTGCGCCATACAGCAGATTGAGTGCCGGGTCGCGATCCAGGCGGAATTCATCAGGGTCGCCGAAGACGGCTTCATCGCGGTTGGCCGACGCCCACAGCACGGCCATGCGGGTTCCAGCGGGCAGAGTATGGCCCGCCAGTTCGACTTCGCGGGTGGTGAGGCGCCGGTTCATGATGAGGGGCGCATGAATGCGCAGGATTTCGTCAATGGCGGCGGGCAGATCGGCCGGATTATCGCGCAGATGCTGCTGGATATCGGGGTGAACCGCCAGATAATGCGCCAGTATGCCAACCGACGCCGCAATGGTGCCCAGCTCGCCGACAGTCCAGTTGCGCAGAATGCTGGTGATTTCTTCTTCTGTCAGCGGGCGCCCGAGAGAATCGTTATGCAGCAGATGAGTGGTGATGTCGTCGGGAGCGGCAGCGCCCGCTTCGCGCCGCGCCGCCAGCAGGTCTTTTATATATTGATCGAATTCCTGGGCCACATGTTCCTGGGCCTCGCGGTCGCGCGATAACGTGGCCGCCTGGTTTTTCAATGTCCAGAGGCGCAGAGGCTCGTGCAGCGCAGCCGGCCACCCCAGCCAGGCGCACTGGATGCGCAGGGCGAAAATCTGGGCGAATTCACTGATCAATTCCACGCTGGCCTGTCTGGGCAACGCTGCCACCAGCTCCGCCGCGATTCTGCGGCAGTCCGGCTCGAAAGCATCCATATGGGCCTGATTGAAATACGGCTCAATCAACTGCCGGAAAGGCGTGTGCCCGGGCGGGTCCATGCCGTTGGGCACGGAAGGGTAGCGCGATACCGCACTACTGAAGGTTTCATGATCTTCAATCACCCGCAAAGCGTCGGCATGACCAAATACCGTGGTGTAGCCATAGGGGCTTTGCGCCAGCGGACAGGACTGCCGCATCGCATCATAAGAGGCGATCTGGTCGCGTTGCACGGATTCCGAGCGCGGGTCCCAATGCAGAATCCCCGCAACGCTTTCTAGTGATTTTCCGGTGGGGCAGACTGCCTGCCTGCTTAAGGACGAGGCCACGTCATCACAAGCGGGCGCGACTTCCTGATCAAGATGAGGGGACTGACTCATGAACTGCTTCTCCGTGGGTGATGTCATATGCCGGGAGGCAAGAGGAGACACAGCATTTCATTCTAGGGCGCAAAACGGCAATCACCGCTCAAAACCATGGTCGGGGTGATGTTTATGGGGGTGGGGCTACGCCTGATGGTTGTAAAACCTCAGGAGTAATCCGGGGTGCTTAAGGTGTGACAGCTCGATATATTATGTTTAGTGTTTATGTAACAAATAGAAATGTTATATATCAGGCATGCAAGGCACACGAAAGATTCTCCTGGCGGTCAGCGGCATGTCGCCGCAGATAATCACTGAAACGCTGTACTCCCTGATTCAGGAAGGCTGGATACCTGATGAAATACGCCTGATCACGACATTAAAAGGTCGGCAAAATGCTGTGCAGCAGCTTCTTAATGGGGAAAGGTATTTCCAGCGTCTGCTGGATGACTACCGGGTGAGCCATCCCATTGAGTTCACCGAGCAGGGGATCACGGTGATCTGTGATGTCCATGGCAACCCACTGGCCGATCTGCGTACACCGCAAGATAATGAAGCAGCAGCCGATACCATTTGCGCTGTGATGCGCGACCTTACGCATGATAATAAGACAGAGCTACATGTGTCGCTGGCCGGTGGGCGCAAGACCATGGGTTTCTACGCAGGTTATGCGCTCTCTCTTTTCGGTCGCCCCCAAGACAGTTTGAGTCATGTGTTGGTTGGCGAGCGTTATGAATCCAACCCGAATTTTTTCTATCCGACTCCTGACAGCCATGTAATTCACAGTCGTGACGGCATGCCCCTGGATGCTCGTGATGCAAAAGTCTGGCTGGCGCGCATTCCCTTCGTGCGGATGCGAAGTCGTTTACCAGAAATCCTGTTGAATGGTACGCACAGTTTCAGTGAAACCGTTAGGTTGGCGCGAGAAGCGACAGAAAATGTCTGCCTGACTTTGTATCCCCGAAGCCGTCATTACAAGGTGAATGACCGGAAAGGCAAGCTCAGCGCCTTGCATATCAGCCTGTTGCTATGGGCCGCTACGCGCGCCCAGCAGGGGCGTTCACCCATTGAACCGGTTTTCGCTGCTGACAGGGCTGCTGCTGAGGAGTTTCTTGCGGTTGCTGAAAAATATTGGTTGTCCCTGCATACCAAGACAGAGGAAGTGCTGAAGCGCGACGGCATTACACGACAGTGGTTGGAGCAGAATATTTCCAAGCTGAATCGCGAGTTAACCCAAACCTTGGGGCCGGAACTGGCCGAATGCTGCAAGCTTGCCAGCCGTGGTTCTGGCAGAAGCAGAGGCTATGCTTTGCCCGGCGATCTTGAGGTGGAGATCAAAATCAGGGAGCAACAACAGAGAGATGACTGACAGGAGCGTGAGCATGAAACAGTTGAGCTATACCGTGAGATTTCTCACGCCAGCCTTTCTCGGCAATGCGGATCAAATTGGGCAGTGGCGTACTCCCCCCTTCAAGGCCCTGCTGCGACAGTGGTGGCGGGTGGCGGTTGCGCCGGAAATGAAATTCGATACGGATGCCATCCGCAAACGCGAAGGGGAACTGTTCGGGGTGGCGGCAGATAGCGGCGGCTCTCGGAAAAGCCAGGTGCGTATACGCCTGGGGCATTGGGATGAGGGAACGCTTAACCAGGCCCCGCGAATTGGTGATGTCAGCCTGGGGAAAAACCAGATACCGGCGGCGCTGTATTCCGGTTACGGGCCAATCATGACAGGGCCAAGGCTGAAAGCACGCGCCGCCATCCAATCCGGCGCCGAAACCCAGCTTCATATCGCCTTCCCCGAAAATGCCTGCATTGAAGAGGCCATTTGCTTGATGAACGCCTATGGAACGGCAGGGGGCCGCAGCCGTAACGGATGGGGGTCTTTCGAGCTGGAAGGGGAAAAAACCGACGTACCGGTTTTTGCTCATGACTGGAAAATGGCTATGGATCTTGACTGGCCACATGCCCTGGGGCGGGATGAGCAGGGTGTGTTGATCTGGCAATCTGCACCCCAAGCCGACTGGGAAAAAGCTATGCGTTTGCTGGCTCAGGCCAGGGCCGACATGCGCAGGTATGTACCTGATCGCCTGATGCTGGCTTCCCCTTCGGGCACCAGGGAAACCCTGCCGGGTTGGGACAAGAACGAGCGGGTGCCCAATAGCCTGCGCTTTAAGGTGCGCTCAGAGGGTGCGCGGTTCATCGCCGTGATTTTCCATATGCCCTGCCTCCCGGCCGACAGCTTGATGCAGAAGCTCCGGTCTCATAGCAAGCAGGACTTCATCCGCTGCTTTACCAAAACACATGAATTTCTGGACCAGCACTCGCAGTTTCAGCGGGCCAAGA